>JAUUYW010000436.1 GCA_030590265.1 Candidatus Krumholzibacteriia bacterium | reverse complement strand
GGCGAAAATCCCCTCTGGGGCGCACCTCGAATCCACGGCGAATTGGGCAAGCTCGGTATTGAGGTCAGCGAAACGACTATTGCGCGATACATGGTCAAATGTCCGAGACCGCCATTTCAAACTTGGCGGACATTCATTAAAAACCACATGACTGAGATAGTGGCGATCGGCTTCTTCACAGTTCCAACACTGACGTTTCGGACGCTCTACGTCTTCGTGGTCCTGTCTCTGGATCGGCGTCGGGTTGTCCACTTCAATGCTCGGCATCTACGGAAGATTTTGCGCCAGTACCTTGCCTACTATCACGAGTCGAGAACTCACCTCGGGTTAGAAAAGGACTGTTCTGTTTCTCGTGAAGTCCAAGGGCTGGAGATTCGTGAGGCTGCCTGAGGAATTTTGATTGGTTCCAGTGGACCTAAATTGTTGGACGAATTTGCCTGAAATATCAGAATCCGTGTTTCATCTAGCCCCTCTCAGTCAGGCAATCATCTTGTTTCCATTTTCCCAGACCCAAACTTGGAGTCAACCGGAAGAACCAAGCTGCTTCTTGGTGCAATTTCTTGAACGATTGAGTTTTGGGTAGGCACAGGGGGGAATAGCTGTTCTTTTTCCTATTCCTTTTTCCTTTGAAGTCGATGCCAATGGCCTTTTGGTGTATCATTCCCAGGCAATTAGAATTCATCTGTTTTCCCTTTCCCATTTCACCAGGGAGATCCACCACAATGATCCAGAACCATAAGCCCCGGAAATACTTGTTTCCGGTTGTCTGGATGCTCCTGATGCTCTGCGCCGTGCAGGTTTGGGCAGAAATGCCCCATTACGACATGGTCCGCATCCGCGCAGGTTCTTTCCTCATGGGCAGTCCCGAAGATGTCATCCTCCGGCGTGCCGATGAGCAACTTCACAAGGTCACTCTGACCCGCGATTTCTTCATTGGCCGCTACGAAGTCACCCAGGATTTTTACGAGACGATCATGGGATCCAATCCCAGCTACAACAACGTCTGTGGCGACTGTCCCGTCGAGAGGATCAGCTGGCGCGATGCGGTGATCTTTTGCAATGCAGTTTCATGTCGAGCGGGTTTGGCCCCAGCCTACCGTATCTCCGAAAACTCCATCACCATGGACCTGGATGCACCCGGTTATCGTTTGCCCACCGAAGCGGAATGGGAATACGCCTGCCGAGCCGGAACCAACACCATCTTTCCCAACGGCAATTGTTTGTCATCGTCCCAGGCCAACTTCAACGCCTATTTGCCCCAGCCGGGTTGTGAGTCCGGGTTGTATCGGGCCCAGAGCATTCCCGTGGGCAGTTTTTCGCCCAATGGGTGGGGATTGTACGACATTGTCGGCAACATCAATGAATATTGTTGGGATTGGTATGCACCCTATTCGGCAGAGGCGCAAATCGACCCCGTGGGTGTTCCGGATTCTGGAAACCACGTCTTGCGCGGGGGCGCCTTCAGTATTTTTGGTCCCCGTTGCCACAGTGGTTCGCGCCATCCAATGGAGCCGCAAATGGCCCTGGATTTTATGGGATTGCGCATGGTCAGGACGGTTGTTGCAGTGGAAAGGGATGGCCATGAATAACCGTTTTTTCATCCCCTTGGTCATGCTGGTTTTAACTTATGTAATGTTGGCATTGCTGGTCGGTTGTGGCACCCAGCAGGACGCAGGTCCCCCGAACATTATCGTCATTATTACCGACGATCACCGCCATGATTTTCTTGGCTCCGTAAGCCCCAACTTCATGGAAACGCCAAACCTGGATCGTCTGGCCGCCGAAGGAATCCGCTTCAGCAACGCCTTTGTCACCACCTCGCTGTGCAGCCCCGCCCGGGCCACCTACTTGACCGGTGTGCACGCCCACACCCACAAGGTGGTGATCAACGAGGACATGGATATTACCGAAGCCACGCCCACCATTGCCCAGCGTCTGCAGAAAGAAGGTTACGAGACCGCCTTCATCGGCAAGTGGCACCAGGCGCGACGAGCCACTCCGCGTCCAGGTTTTGATCACTGGGTCAGCTTTCAGCGCCAGGGTCATTATTTTGTCAACACCCTCAACGTCGACGGGCAATGGGAGTTGAGCCGGAACTACATCACGGACGAGCTGACCAAACGGGCCATCGATTATTTGAAGCGTCCCAAAGACAAACCATTTCTGATGTTTCTCAGTCACAAGGCGGTGCACGAACCGTTCAATCCCGCTTATCGGGACACCATACGGTTTGCTGGATTGCCCGTTCCTGACTTCGACTCGCCTACCGGGCAAATCCGGGACAAGGCTCCCTGGAAGCAGAACCGACGACAGGGCGAGGGAGAGCTGATTATCCAACGCTACCGGCAAACCCTGGCCTCGGTTGACGATGGTCTGGGGCGGCTGCTCGATACCCTGGATGAGCAAGGAATCCTGGATAACACCGCCATCATCTACGTTGGCGACAACGGTTATTTGATGGGCGAACACGGTGGCCTGTGGGACAAACGCGCCGCCTTTGAACCGTCCATTAGAGTCCCCATGCTCATGCGGTATCCGGCACGTATCAAGGCCGGCAGTGTGGACGAGAAAATGGTGCTGAATCTGGACCTGGTGCCCACGATGTTGGATTTAGCCGGAGTGCCGCCCACATCCGAATTACAAGGGTGCAGTTGGCTTGGCAATGGTCCGGCGCGAGACAGTTTTCTATACGAATATTTTGCCTCCGAAGGCAGCGTGCCAACAACTTTGGCGGTGCGCACCAGGGACTGGAAACTGGTGACCTATCCCCAAAACCCGGAGCTTGAAACTGAACTTTACAACCTGGCGGATGATCCTAAAGAGACCACCAACCAACTTCAAGGGAATGCTGAAATATTTGCCGAGTTGCAGGCGGAACTGGAGAGGCTCAAGCAGGACACGAATTTCCAATGGCCGGAATATTGATTTCTGAATAATTCGTGTGGATGCCGGGTATCCTAGGAGCGTGTCGGAAAACCTCTCCCGTCGCCCTGCACGCCCCGCTGATTCGACCTCGTCGTTGCGAAATCGGGCCCGTAGCTACGGCTACGAACCCAATCTCGCGCCTAGATCTCGAACCAGCAGGGCGCACATG
>JAUUYW010000544.1 GCA_030590265.1 Candidatus Krumholzibacteriia bacterium | reverse complement strand
GGAATCAGCAGGAAAAGGAATAACAGGAATCTAGCCGAATGCCTATTTGGCATTATTTTGCCTCCACATGCCCGAATTGATGTCATTAACCAACCTGCTAAAAGTACATTTTTGCCTGTTGCGAGGCAAGGCAATTTAGTGCCACTTTTCAGGAACTTTATGAGGAAATTGCTGTTTGCAGATGGTTGTCCTAATATAGACACCTTAACTGAACCCCTTTGTTTCAACCCCCTGAGGAGTCTTCGTCATGATCGAAGTTCGTGGAATCACGAAATCCTTCGGGACCATGCGCGCGCTCGACAACGTATCGTTCCAGATCAATCAAGGCGAAATCCTTGGCTTTCTGGGCCCAAACGGTGCAGGCAAGAGCACAACCATGAAGATCATCACCACCTTCCTGGCTGCCGATGAAGGCAGCGTGAAGGTGGATGGGATCGATGTCCTGGAGAACCCGCTGGACGTGCGCCGGCGCATTGGTTACCTGCCCGAGAATGTCCCTCTTTATCTGGATATGAATGTTCATGAATACCTGAAATTTGTGGGAGAAGCCCGGGGACTATCCGGGTCGCGGCTTTCCCAGAGGCTTGACTGGTGTGTTGAGGCCTGCGGACTGGTCTCTGAATACAAAAAGACCATCGGGGAGCTCTCCAAAGGGTTTCGGCAGCGCACAGGGTTGGCCCAGGCCCTGATCCACGACCCGGAGATCCTGATTCTGGATGAACCCACCAGCGGACTGGACCCTCTGCAGATCATGGGCATCCGGAAGCTCATCAAGAGCCTGGCCGGCCACAAAACCATCATCTTTTCCACTCATATCCTGCAGGAAGTGCGGCCAGTCACCGACAGAGTGGTAATCATCAACGAAGGCCGCATCATCGCCGATGGCAACGTGGGTGACATCACCCGCGAGGCCATGGTCACCAATCGGGTCTTTTTTGCAGTGGAAGAAGAAGCCGCTGCCGTGGAATCGGTCCTTGAAAAGCTTGACGGTGTTAAATCCATCAAGCCTTTGGCTGCCCGAAAGGGTTGCCGTTTTGAGGTGCGGGGTAATTTTGATGGCAATCTGGCCAGCGATTTGGCCCGGTTGGCCAGCCAAAACAATTGGCAGCTTCGTGAATTGAACGAAGAGCCCTACTCCCTGGAGGATACTTTCATCTCCTTCATCCAGGGTTCACGCAAGGGGGTGGCGTAACATGAGTGGTATCAGCATTGTTTTCCGTCGGGAATTCGGGGCCTATTTCAACAGTCCCATCGCCTACATCTTCATCATCGCCTTTTTGATGCTCAACTCCGTGCTGTTCATGACCAGCTTCTTTGTCAGCAACATGGCGGACTTACGCATGTTCTTCGGAACTCTGCCCCTGACTCTCATTCTGTTCGTACCCGCCATCAGCATGCGGATATGGGCCGAAGATAAACGTCTGGGCACCTTCGAATTGCTGATGACCCTGCCGATCAGCACCAGAAATGTCATGCTGGGCAAATACCTGGCAGCCTACGCCTTCTACCTGGTGGCTTTGGCCGGAACCCTGCCCCTGCCCCTGATGGTGATGGCCCTCGGTAATCCCGATGTGGGCACCATGGCCAGCGGCTACTTTGGCGCAGCCCTCGTGGGTGGACTCTTTTTGGCCATCGGCACCTTCACCAGCGGTCTGGTGCGGGATCAAATTTCGGCCGTGATTCTGGGTGTGGTGATTTGCGCCATGGTCTTCATCGCCGGCCTTGATTTTGTGGCCCAGATGGGCGACGGCTGGGTTCACGGACTCGGCTCTTTCATCCAGAAATACATTGGGCTGTCGGTCCATTACAACATGATGCAGCGAGGAGTCATCGCCCTGGGCGATCTGGCCTACTTTTTTGGTCTCAGCGCCCTCTTTCTGACCCTGAATGCCTACTGGCTGGAAGGGAGGAAGTACTAACATGAGCAGCAAACGAAACAACTTCCGGTTGAAATTT
>JAUUYW010000236.1 GCA_030590265.1 Candidatus Krumholzibacteriia bacterium | reverse complement strand
GGATATGAAGATGACATATACACCGTGTTTGCTTTCGTCTTGGTTATCGACCGCTTCGCCTTGATCTTATAGGGGATGGGCGATATTCGCGTGCTTTTGGAAAACGACCTGCGGTTCCTCTACCTATTCCGAGGTGTGCTTTGAAAATCAGTCTGGACTGGCTGGGAGATCTGGTCTCCTGGGACGACAGCAACGATGAGCTTGCAGTCAAATTGACGGCGGCCGGTTTGAATGTCGAAGGCATCGAAGAGTTCAAGGTAAGTTTTCCCGGTGTGGTGATCGCCAAGGTTCTCAAACAGGAACAACATCCTGACGCCGACCGCTTGAGCCTCTGCCAGGTGGATGCCGGCACGGGTGAGCCGGTTCAGGTTGTTTGCGGGGCGCCCAACGTGAGAGAGGGCCTGACAGTGGTCTTTGCCACAGTCGGTTCCGTGCTGCCCGGCAATTTCAAAATCAAGAAAAGCAAAATCCGCGGTGTGCAGAGTTTCGGCATGATCTGCTCTGACACAGAGCTTGAGCTGGGCACAGACGGCGAAGGTATCATCGAATTGGACACCGACTTGCCCGCCGGCACTCCTGTGGATGAATTGTATGGTTTCAGCGATACGGTGCTGGATATTGAAGTGACACCCAACCGCCCTGATTGGTTGAGTCATGTGGGAGTGGCCCGGGAAGTGGCCGCCATTTATGGCACCAAGGTTTCTTTTCCCCGCACCTGGTCCAGTCAGCAAACCGGCGAAAGCCTGGGTAAAAAGGTGCGCATTGACGATTATGCAGACTGTCCCCGGTATTCGGCCTTTGGTGCTCGGGGTGTTGAAGTTGGATCATCACCCAAATGGATGCAAAACCGCTTGCTGGCCATTGGCAGCCGTCCCATCAACAACGTGGTGGACATCACCAACTACGTGATGTTTGAAACCGGGCAGCCCATGCACGCCTTTGATCAATCCAAGCTGTCGGGCACGACCATCACCATCAAGAAATCAGAAAAAGGCGAAAAGGTAGTCACCCTTGACGAACAGGAACGGGAGCTCGAAGAAGGCACTTTGTTGGTCTGTGACGACAAGGGGCCCGTGGCCCTGGCCGGGGTGATGGGATTGGCCAACAGCGAAGTGGATCAGGGCACCAAGAACATTCTTCTGGAAAGTGCCTTTTTTGATAGTCTTTTGGTGCGCAAAGCCAGCCGGGGTTTGAATCTGATCAGCGAGAGCAGCTACCGCTTTGAGCGGGGCGGTGACTGGGAGATGGTCATCAAAGCAGCTCACCGTGCCCTGTATTTGTTCCAGGAACACTCTGGAGCGCACATTGTCACCGATTGGGCCGATCGATTTGATCCGGACCGGACCGCTCCCAAGGATATTCCTTTGCGGATCTGGCAGGTCAACCGGGTTTTGGGTACCGAGATTACCACTGATCAAGCGGCTACCGCGTTGCAGGCTCTGGGGCTCAAGGTTCAGCCCATGGGCAATCCCCTTTCGAGCAGTCCCAGTGCTGTGAATATCATGGTGAAGGTGCCTACTTTCCGCCGGGACCTTTTTCAGGAAATTGACCTGATTGAAGAGGTTGCCAGGAGTTATGGCTTCGACAACATGAAAGATGGTGCCGGTTTTTCAGGGACCACTGCAGGGCAGCGCAACACCAAGGACATTGCGCTGGCCAAGATCAGATCCTGGTTAGCCGCATGTGGTTACAGCGAAATCGTGACATCTACCTTTATGGTTGAGGATGATCAGCAAAAAATGCAAATGCCGGAAGATGATCTTCGGTACCAGAGCCTGGCGGTGATGAATTCGCACAGCGGGGGAGACCTCAACCTGCGCACCCACATGTTGCCTTCGGCGTTGGATGTGGTCCGCCGAAACATCAACAGTGGGGCTGCGGTGCCTTTGCGCTTTTTCCAAAACAACCGTGTTTATTGGCCTGCTGGTCGCAAAGCGGAAAATCCCCTTCAAGCTGATGATTGCCTGCTGCCTGAAGAACCATTGTTTCTGCAATTTGCCGTGGCCGGCAACAAGGACAAGGGTTTGGACCAGGTGCCTGCCGATCTGTTGGAAATCAAGGGAGTGGTCGAAGCCCTGTCCTCGTATTTGAGGATTCCTTTGGTTCTGACCGTGGCAGATGCTGAACCCTGGCTCATTTCCGGCCAGCAATGGACCATCCAGGATGGCCAAGGCAACAATGTTGGCAGCGCCGGTCGTGTCTCCGGCAAGGTTTTGCAGGCCAATGAGATCGAAGCACCGGTGGCCGTGGCCGAGATTAATCTCGACTTGCTTGATTTGAATCCGTTGGAGATGAAATACCAACCTTTTGCCCGCTTTCCCGAAGTGAAGCGCGATCTGTCCCTGCTGGTGCCCAATGGCACGGTTTACGGCCAGGTGGAGCAGGTGGTTCTGGAATCCGGTGGTGTTCATCTGGAGTTGGTGGAGCTGTTTGATATCTACCGGGGCAAAGGAGTTGCCGAAGGCCATGGGGCCTATGGAATTCGCTTGAAGTTCCGTTCGGCAAAGGGTAATCTAAAGGGTAAGACGGTTGACTACGCCATCAAACAAATCATTGAGGCGCTGGCCAGCCGGTTGAAGATAGAGCACAGGTAAACCGGTATCACGGAAGAAAGCGGAGCCAATGGAAAGCAATCTGAACAATCTGGAGACGAAAGTTCTCGGAGCGATCAAACTGATCAAGGAATTGCGTGAAGAGAACGCTGGCCTCAAAGTCCAGCTCGAGGATCTCGAAATGCGCAACCTGGAATTCGAGGAAATGAACTCCAAACTGAACCACCAACTCGATGATGTGCAGCAACAAGCTGCCAACGTCGAGGTTTATGAGGAAAAGAGAAAGGAAATCGAGTCCAAAGTGGGCGGGTTGCTGGAGCAACTCGAAGCTTTGGGATAATCGGTGCTACCGGGATATCCGGTGTGAAATGGAAAGTGGTCCATGCAGGAACCAAAGAGTGTGACAGTGACCATTTACGGCCAGGCCTACACCTTGAAAGGTGGGGCCGATTCTGACTATGTGCAGGAAGTGGCCGCGTTTGTGGATGAGCGGATGAGAGAGGTTTCCGATAGTTCCTCGGTGGCTTCTACCGCCAAAGTTGCGATTCTGGCTGCCATCAATATTGCTGATGAACTTTTCAGGGAGCAGCAGAAACGCATTCAGGGGATGGCCACACTCGAAGATAGATCAGTGCAAATTGCTCGGCTTCTCAGTCATGAAATGGACAAGGAAGCGGACAAGGACCCTACCAGCTTGCAAGAAGGTGATATCCTGCCCGGCCCGTGATGTGTCGTACAAGTGAGCCAACATTTCTGTATTGGGACTCCAACGTTCGGCGGCGAAAATCATGCCCCTCGGGGAAGATTGGAATCGTTGACAGGGGACCCACTTGGAGCAACACGGTTCAGTTGCTTCACGACTCACACGACCGGGTGGGTAAACCTACACCGGAAATCTCATTACCTTTTTCAAAACCGAATAAACCGGGAAGGAGTGACTGATGTCGATTATATCGGCCTATTGGGATGTCATTGCCGCCGCGGTTGTATTTTTTGTGGTCGGATGGCTGCTGAACAAATCTCGTTTTGAGAAGCAGCACGGCCAGGCTCGTCTCATGCACGACCGGATGATCGAAGATGCCCAGAGGGAGTCTTCGGCCATCATGAAAAGTGCCGAGTTGGAGGCCAAGGAAGAATTCTACCAGGCTCGCCAGCGATTCGAGAATGAGACCGAGTCCACACGCAAGGAAAGCCGTCGGCGCCAGGATGCGCTGGATCAGCGTGAAGAGAATCTCAACCGCAAGGTGACTTTCATAGATAGCAAGGAAAGCCGTCTGGACGAATTGGATGCCGATGTCCGCGACCGCAAGAAAAAACTGGATGCCGCGGAAATAGTTGTGGAAGCAGCCCTGGACAAACAGGAAGCCAAATTGGTCGAAATTGCCGGACTTTCCACAGAGCATGCCAAGCAAATTATCATGGACCGGATGGTGGGGGCGGCACGTTTGGCGGCTGCCAAGACCATCAAGCAGGTTCGTGAAGAAACCGAACGCAACAGCAAACGGGAAGCCATGAAAATCCTCAGCCTGGCTGTGCAGCGGTATGCTTCCGAGCATGTGGCCGAGAGCACCGTCTCGGTGGTGGACTTGCCCAGTGATGAGATGAAGGGGCGCATTATCGGACGCGAAGGACGCAATATCAGGTCTTTTGAGCTGGCCACCGGAATTGATCTGATCATTGATGATACTCCCGGGGCAGTCATCGTCTCGGGTTTTGATCCTGTGCGGCGTGAAGTGGCTCGGCAAAGCCTGGAAATCCTGATTCGGGACGGCCGAATTCACCCCGGGCGCATCGAAGAAGTGGTTCGCAAAACAACTGAAGAAATGAACGTCAAAATCCGCGAAATAGGCGAGCAGGCCTGTGTTGATGTTGGTTTACAAAGTATTCATCAGGATATGTATTACTACATCGGGCGCTTGCACTACCGCACCAGTTATGGCCAGAATCTGTTGAAGCACAGCTCGGAAGTTGCAGCCGTTTCTTCGGTGATTGCCTCGGAGTTGGGACTCGATCCGCGGCTGGCCAAACGATGCGGTTTTCTGCATGATTTGGGCAAGGCCGCTGATCACGAAATTGAAGGACCTCACGCTATCATTGGTGGGCGTCTCTGCAAAAAATTTGGGGAGAACGACACCGTGATCAACGCCGTGGCAGGTCACCATGAAGATGTCGAAGCCACCACACCCTACACCTTCATCGTTTCGGCTGCTGATTCCGTGTCCGCTTCGCGTCCGGGTGCCCGCCGCGAGAGTGTGCAATCGTATGTAGAGCGTCTGGAAAATCTGGAACAAATTGCCGATGGGTTTGATGGCGTTGAAAAGTCTTTTGCCATCCAGGCCGGTCGTGAGATCCGGGTCCTTGTGAACCACAAACTCGTGACCGATGATGAAGCCGCCGCTTTGGCTGAAGAAGTCAGCCGGCGCATCGAAGGTGAACTGGAATACCCTGGTCAAATCAAGGTGATGGTCATTCGCGAAACCCGGGCTTCGTCCATCGCTCACTAATTGGGAGGATTTCTTGGAAACTCTGTTGCTCAAGGGCAAACCTGTCCGAGATCAGGTTTTTGCCCAACTGAAGGAAAAAGTGGCCAGAGCCCCTCGCAAGCCTGGTCTGGCTGTGGTTCTGGTGGGAGACGATGCTGCTTCGGCCGTCTATGTGAGTCATAAGGAAAAAGGTTGTGAAGAGGTGGGGTTCCACCATGAAACCCACCGCCTGAGTGCCGACACCAACGAGCAGGATTTGCTGGGTCTCATTGATCGCCTCAACAAGGACCAGGCCATTGACGGCATCTTGATCCAGCTGCCTTTGCCAAAAGGATTGGATCAGGATAAAATCCTGTTGGCCGTGGATCCCGCCAAGGATGTGGATGGTTTTCATCCCGAAAATCTGGGCCGATTGGTTTCCGGGTCGCCACACTTTATTCCCTGCACTCCCAAAGGCATTTTACGGTTGTTGACCCATTACGGATTGTCCGTGGATGGCAAGAATGTTGCAATTGTGGGCCGCAGCGTTATTGTCGGTCGCCCACTGACTTTGTTGATGTCCCTCAAGCGGGGCGATGCCAACGCCACGGTCACGCTGTGTCATTCCGGCACCAAAAATTTGGCAG
>JAUUYW010000156.1 GCA_030590265.1 Candidatus Krumholzibacteriia bacterium | reverse complement strand
TCAAGAATCAATGGACCGGATACACCATCGCCACCGCCGGTTTTGATAAAAAAGTTTTGAAGGTTGTTAAGGGTGCCCTGACGGAACGGGATTTCATAGCGCCCATCAATTTCGAGTTTGTCTCCCGTGGTGGCGGACTCGAGGGGACGGTCGTGGAGCCACACCGAGGTGATGTCAGCATCATTGTCGATATGGAGCCAGCAATTGTACCAATGTTCAGGTTCAAGGGAAGTCAGCACGGAGTAGGTACCACCATCGTTGATTCGCAGATCATCGTTTGTGCTGGTCAGGCTGAGCTCCGGCTCGTAATTTCCGAACTGGTCGGGGAAACTTGGTTCGGACATGCCGAAGGAAATGTTGAGTTGGTCTTCATAACGAAAACGCATAAAAAGAGTTCGCGCTTGGCCCTCTATTATGACTGCCGAATGGAATAAAAAGGTGGAAGCGGTGAGCACGGCCAACACCTGGTTGTCGGGGGCTGCTGGATCGTAGGTGATTTCGCTCGAAATGTCTGAAGCGTACCACTCGTTCTGGCCATCAATGGGTCCAGGTGTGAGATTTTCGAAATCGTCGACTTGGATGAAGATGGCCTGGGCGTCACCGGTCGAGATGGCAAAGATACATACTGCAAGGGTGCCAAGGATTAGCTTTTGGGGCATTGTCATGGGGTTCCTCCTGGTCAAATGAATTGACATGATATCGAGCCGTATGGATAGGCTTGAGATGTCCTTCACGGGAGAAACGGCTGGACAAAAAGAACCAGCATATTTCAGGCCAGCTCCAGAATTCAGAGGAAGATGCTGCAATACATAAAGTTTGTGAGAGTCATAATATTCTTGTCGCAGAAATTTGCGAAAATGGATCCCATAGTCGCAGATTTCTGTGGCCGTATATAATTAATTTGTAGCTTGTATGGGACGCAGCCAGACTCACAAAAATTTCGGCGTGTGGTGCACGGAATGCATTCGTTACCGTCAAATTTTTCAGACCATCATTTCTGAAATTATCATTCCTTGCGAGCCTTCTTTTTTGCAGCAGCTTTTTTGGCTTTCTTCTTTTTCGCGGCCTTGGATTTTTTCGTTTTGACCTTCTTGGGTTTACCTGTTCCAGGTTTTCCAGGCACAGTTTCCTCACCGTCTTTTGCCTTACCAGCTTTTGGCCGTGCTGATTTAGGTTTCCCAGGTTTAGGCTTCCACCCACGTTTTTCCCCAGGGCCACCTCCACCCGGACCTTCATTCCGAATCCGCGAAATCCGCATCTGTTTGGGTCCCACATGGGTAGTTTTTAAATGATCAACAATGTTCTGAGGCAAATCGTCCGGCAATTCGATGGTAGAGAAATCCTGATGGATCCTGATCTGCCCAATGAACCGACTGCGGATGCTCGTTTCATTGGCAACCGCGCCCACAATGTTGCGAATTTCCACCCCATCGGCTGAGCCAATTTCGATTCGGTACAAGGCCATGTTTTGCAGCTGCCGGCCCTTGGGTCCGCCCCGGTCCTGACGTCCCTGCCTTCCCTGGCGCGGCTCATCAAAATGGGAAATGTTCAAAGCCTGACTATCCTCAGCCTGCAAAGGACGTTCCTTCTGGGCCATGCACAAAGCCCCTGCTGCCAGTTGCAGCATATCGATATCCATCTCTTCCATCAGTTCAAAACTCAGGTCCTGGAAAAACTCCATAGAGTCCTGCTTTTCCACCAAGGCCACCAGGCTATCGCGAAACTTTTCGATGCGCTTGCGGGTCACCGTATCATGACTGGGCATTTCCATGCGCTTCAAGGGCTGACGTGTTGCCCGCTCGATGGACAGCAGCAAACGTTTTTCCCGAGGATTGGCAAACAGAATCGCCTTGCCATAACGACCCACCCGTCCCGTCCGACCGATGCGGTGAATGTAGGCTTCGGAGTCACCGGGGATGTCGTAGTTGATCACCATGGAAATGCGTTCCACATCCAAACCCCGGGCGGCCACATCAGTGGCCACCACAATATCAATATTGCCCGTCTTGAGACGCTTGATGGTGCGTTCCCGAGACTGCTGGTTCATATCGCCGTTCAGAGCGGCAACATCGAAACCACGGGCGGCCATTTTTTCGGCCAGCTCCATGGTGGCAACCCTCGTGCGGGTGAAAATCAGGATTCCGTCGTAGGACTCGGTTTCCAGGATTCGGGCCAGGGCTTCAAATTTGGCATGGTTGGGAACTACCAGATACAACTGTTCAATATTGTCGGCGGTGCTGGTTTTGGCTTCGATTTTGATTTCAACAGGATCGTTCAGGTACTTCTTTGAAATGCGTCTGATTTGCGGTGGCATGGTGGCCGAAAACAAGGCCATTTGCTTTTCATCCGGAGCCTGGGACATGATGTTTTCCACATCCTCCACAAACCCCATGCGCAACATTTCATCGGCCTCATCCAGCACCAGGGTTGTCAGTCCACTCAAGTCCAGAGTGCGCCTTTTGAGGTGATCCAGAAGACGTCCGGGTGTCCCCACAATGACATGAGGACCGCGATGCAACTGGCTGAATTGAAAAGAATAACGCTGTCCGCCATAAATCGGCACCACATGAAATCCACGCAGGTGACGGGCATAGGCCTGGAAAGCTTCGGCCACCTGGATTGCCAACTCGCGGGTGGGTGTCAGCACCAAAACCTGCGGCGTGTTGTTGGTCAGATCGATGTTTGATAGCAAAGGCAAGGCAAAGGCGGCGGTTTTCCCGGTTCCTGTTTGGGCCAGACCCAAAACATCCTTGCCCTCAAGCAATGGGGGAATGCAGGCAGCCTGAATTGGCAGTGGGGATTCGTAACCCAATTCGGTAACAGCTTTGACAAGAGGATCAGCCAGATTCAGCTCGCTGAACCCCTGGGCAGGATTAGACATGGGAATACTCCGAATTGAGAGAAGGGATAAATCGTGGAAATCTGCCTCAAATGAAATACAAAATCAGGAAAATGCCACAATTTCAGTCTTTTGTGGTCACTTGCAAAAAGCCTAAACCCATCGCCAGGCAAAACTATGTAACCTTACAAAACTACCCCCGGTAATTCCGGGGGTAGAAATGAAAGCTTGTAGTATTTTGCAAATTTAAAATCAAAGCACCTCTTATGGTCAACGATAAAGTCCCTTGACACGATCCCAGGTCACATTTTCAGTAGCAACTGTAGCAGTGCCATAGAACCGCACCTTGAAGGAAAAGCCCGTAACGAAAGCTGAGTAGCCTCCATCACAATTGAAGTCAACTTTCATGGGAGTTGGCGTGCCGTCTCCCAATTCACAAATCGATATGGGAGAATGGTTGACCGGAGAAATTATCACCCAGTAGGGTTGTCCAGCGGAAACCTGAACCGGAACGGTAAAAGCTTCACCCTGCCAGCCAAGCTCAGCGGATTGGGTGTATGTAATCTCGGTGAGGAGCTCGCCTTCATCAGGTTCCTCGCCTGAAAAAAACCAGACAGTGATATCACCAGCATCACCATGCACAAAATCGACTCTTTCCAGCAAGAAGTCTTCAGGAGGACTGTACTGAAGGGCGTAGCAATTGGGAGCGTAAAGCATTCCACCATCACTCATGTCCTGGGCGGGGGTATCAGCGTTCCACTCGTGAATGAGATCTTGGGCCACAGCGATATTCAGCGAGCCAAGTATCACCATCGAAACCAGAAGTATTAGCATCTTTTTCATTGGTTTTCTCCTTAACCAGGTTGGGGAAATTTTGTTTTTTCTTTTTGGCACCATTCTGGAAACCATAACCAAGGGAATAATAACATTTGAGCTTCAAGCTGTGCTAGCCTGGATGGTTCATTATTTTGCCCATGTGTTGCAAATTGTAGTATTGTAGTAAATTATGAAGCAACCTTGCCGAATATGTTAGTTAATCTACTGATGAGACTTGGTTATTCAGATGGTGAAACTGTGGGCATGAAAACAAATCTATTCGCACTGTGCTCCCTCTTAATCGCGATCATTGGACCAGAGTCTCTTGGCGCCGAAACCACTCCACCTTCACTTCTGCATTTCGAACATATCACCGTTGCTGACGGTCTACCGGGAAATTCAGTAAGGGCAATCGTTCAGGATGGCCAGGGGTTTCTCTGGTTTGGTACCCACGCCGGTCTGGTGCGTTTTGACGGATATGAAATGAAGGTATTCCTACCGGACCCCGACGATTCCACTACCATTGGAGGACGTGTAATAACCGAACTGATGGTTGATTCGCGGGAAAACCTCTGGATCGGCACCTTGAGTAATGGTGTCTCACAGTACAACACTCAAACAGGTCAATTCCGGAATTGGGAAGCATCTCTATCAAACCAACCAGAAACTGTTCCCGGCAGCTCCGTGAGTTCACTTTTTGAAGACCAGGATGGGGCCATCTTGGCTGGTTTCCTCGATTCCGACACTATTGCCCGCATTGAGCCTGAAACAGGCAAACTGTCCACCATTCCCCCACCTGCGGGTTTTGATATCACCGACACCAAAAGCATTTTTCGGGATGAAAAAGGCCATTTGTGGACTTCTTCCTCCACTGCGGGCGTTGTCGTCAGAAACCTAAAAGGTGATGTGGTCAACACTTTCGGCCCTGATCAGGGATTTCCTGATTTGGGAGTTCGGAAAATTATGGCTGATCATCGGGGAAATATTTGGCTCCTGGGACTGGACAAACTTGTTCGCTTCAATCCCCACTCAAAAATCCTGACAGTTTTTCGCCCCCGGCAGTCTGATCTGCCACAACAACGGTTGCTCATGGTCAACATGACCCAGGCACCCGATGGCAGCTTCTGGATTGCCACAAATTTGGGGATTTATCATTTTCAACCAAGTGATGGGTCCTTCAGGCTGTTCAGCCACGACCCCAACAGACAGGACTCTCTGGCCAATGGCCCCGTCCTTACTGTCTTTATTGACCAATCCGGAATCTTCTGGGTTGGTTCCTGGCATGCAGGCCTGAATAAATTCAACCCCGAAGCCAACAAGTTCGACGTCATATCAAAAGCAAAAAGCCGTGACCGGCCATCTCTGCCCATTGACTTAATCAGTTCCATCATTACCGACCGCCGCCAGAGATTATGGGTGGGGACGGGTTCACTCTCAATTCTTGGTCAACGCGGCGGATTGCAATACCTTGATGGCAATACCGGTTCCTTTGTTCCGATTGCCTTTCCCGATTCCTCGGTCCGGGTTGTGGATAACATTGCTGAAACCAATCCCGATTCCCTTTGGTTGGGTACCAATTCCGGGATCTGGTTGTACCGTTCCAGCGATGGGATTATTCGGCGTCCTCTGATCAAACCACCCTTTGCCCGGGCCTTGACTCAAAATACCATTCGGGTTTCATATGTGGATTCCCGAGGCCACATATGGTTTTGCAATCACTTGTCAGGCCTTTATGATTTTGATCCAACCGTTGGCTCGGCCACGCTTTTTTCCCACAGTCCTGATGATTCCAGCAGCCTCAGTCAAAACACGGTCAATGCCATATTGGAAGACTCGTCTGGTCGAATGTGGTTTGGAACGGACCGAAGAGGTTTGAATCTTTTGAACCCTGAAACCGGAGGATTTCAACGATTTAGTGACTCCAAACGCGGGCTGATCGGGGTATCGGACCTTCATGAATCCGCAGATGGTCGTTTGTGGATTGTCGGCCTGGCCGGCCTGATGGAATTTGACCCGGTCCAAGGAAAAGTAATTCGCACCATCGGGCGATCACAGGGCTTGCCCAACGATTTTGTACGTTCCATTCTTGAGGATGAACAGGGACACCTGTGGCTGTCTACAGACAAAGGTCTCGTTGATTTTGATCCCATAACCGGCAATATGCGGGTATTCGATCAACACGACGGACTTCCAGGTGATGAATCGTTTGTTGCTCGCCACCAATCCATTGACGGAACGATGTACTTTGGTGGCCAGCAAGGCCTGGTTGTTTTTCATCCCCAACTTGTGCAAAAACGAAATACCTATTCTCCCCCGGTGGTTCTGACCGAGCTGCGACTTTTTGATGAGCCCTTGGATCCTGGTCCACAGTCGGCCCTCAAAATCAATTTACCCTTTGCCGATCATATTTCATTTCCCTGGAACCAGAACCACCTGACCTTTCAGTTTGCATCCCTTGATTTTTCCAGATCCGAACGCAACCTGTACCGGTTTCAAATGGAAAACCATGATCACCAATGGAGCAGGCCCAGTTCCGACCGTCATGCCACCTATTCTCGACTATCGCCAGGACGCTACCGATTCCGAGTGCAAGCGACCAACAGTGATGGCATCTGGAGTGAAAATGAAGCGCAATTGGAAATTTTCATCAGCAACCCCTGGTGGTCTTCACCCGTTGCCCTATTGGTCTATGTCCTGTCAGCAATAGCCGCCCTGGTTTTGGCTTTCAGACTTTCCAGCTTGCGAATCAAGCGCGCCGCCAATTTAAAAATCCGTTTGGCTGAATTTCGCCAACTTCGCGAATTGGACCAAATCAAGTCTCGCTTCTTCGCTAACATCAGCCATGAATTCCGCACTCCCTTGACCTTGATCCAGGGACCGTTGGACCTTTTGGAACAAGATCCCGCCAGCGGGAACAAAGAGCTCTTCCAAATGATGCGCCGCAACAGCCGGCGGCTTGGCCAGCTGATCGATCAATTGCTGGATTTGTCCCGCTTGGAGAGCCGCCGTTTCCCCTTGAATTGGCAACCTATTGACGTCTTGAGTAATCTGCGCGTATTAAGTGCCTCATTCCATTCCCTGGCCGAGGTCAAGGGTCTGCAATACGAGACCCTGATTCCCCGTGGGCAGATTCCCTGTTTGGCAGACCCTGATTTGTTGGAAAAAGTAACCGGCAACCTACTGGCCAATGCCATCAAGTTTTCTCCTCTTGGGGCCCGGGTATGGTTCAAAGTGGAATTGAAACCCGAAAAACCCATCGAGAGAACACAACAGTCCATGCGACCCAAAGAAGCCCGATTGCAAAGGCAGTTGATTCTGAAAGTGGGGAATACAGGGTCTTTCATTCCAGTTCAAGAACACGAAAAGATTTTTGATCGATTCTACCAGATGTCCGGTGGCCCTACCGATAGCCGAGGTGGAAGTGGGATCGGGTTGGCCCTGATCCGTGAGTTGGTCGATCTGCTTGGTGGCAACATCACAGTTGCCTCCGATATGGATGCTGGAACGGTGTTCACCGTTGACCTGCCGCTTTACCCAACTCAAATCCCTGTTCCCATGGATTCACCAGACACTTTTGCCAAGGAGAAGCCCCTTTTCGGACTTACGCCCTCTGATGAGCCCATGGACAACCGTGGTGACGAGGATTTCTTTCCCACCCGCCCTTTGCTGCTTCTGGTTGAAGATGACCCTGATTTGCGCATCTTCCTTCACGATATTCTAAAAAAAGAGTACCAGGTAATCCTGGCCAAGGATGGCGATGAAGGAATTGAAGCCGCCTTTACCGAAACTCCCGACCTGATCATCAGCGATGTCATGATGCCTGGAAAAGACGGTTTCC
>JAUUYW010000355.1 GCA_030590265.1 Candidatus Krumholzibacteriia bacterium | reverse complement strand
ATATATCTACCTGGACCAAACCCCCACGTTCAAGATTGAACCGCAAAGTAGTGCGAGGATTGAACGGATTCGGAAAATTCTCCAAGGAAAATCCCGTCAGCACGGGAGCATTATTTTCGACGCCTGACAAAGGTGAAGTGACATCAAAATCCCAAATCCCCCGCCCATAAGTACCGAAGCGCATCAATTGATCCGCTTGCACACTTTCAACACTCCAGTAAGTAGTCAAAGGTGCTTCAGCGGCACCAATGTATTCCCACTCCTCAATATCTTCACTGTACCGGAATGGTCCTGCCTCGGTAGCAGCGTAAAGAACTTCATTCTCCGGATTATCCAGAGCGAGGCCGAAAACCAAGGTCGAAGGCAGACGGTTACCCATGGGCACCCAGGTGATTCCCCCATCCCGAGTTTTGTAAACCGCAGGCCCACTGTAACCGGATCCGCCAACCCAGGCCGTCAAGGGATCAGTGTAAGAATGCACGATGGCCGTACCATAGAAATAATGGGCTGATGGCCCGGAGTAACCCGAGTCTGACCAATTGTGCCCACCATCAAATGAATACCACAAGCGACCAATGTTGGTGACGGCCAAACGCTGGTCATGATCCACAGCAGAGATGGAAACAGCCGTCAGATAGCTGCTGCCGCCAACGGCAAAATCCTGTTCTGACGGGACGTAAAACACACTGTTGCCACCGTTCCATCTGCCCTTGTACAGTCGCGTGGTACAAATATAGAATTCGTTGTTGTTGTCCGGGTTGGCCAGGGTGAAGGGTATCCAGGAATGGGCTTCGCCAGCGGGAAAATCAAGCATACCGGGCAAGGTTGGGTTGAGCTCGCCGGACTGCACCAATACGAAGCCTGGATAGACGGAGAAAACAATATCATGACTCCCGTCACCACTGGTGATGTGTCCATAATCACCGCTGATCAGTTGTTCAAAGTCACGGGCTTGGTCGCCGTTGGCCCTATCGCTGCGCTGGTAACCCTGGTCCTGGGCACCGGCCAGGATCAAGTCCGGATCGTTGATGCTGGTATGGGTGTCGTAGTATTGGCTGACACCGAGTCCCGTGAGTGAAATGTTTGTGACCGAAGCAACGCCATCATCACTGCGATAAAGCCCTCCATCGGTGGCGACATAAAATGATTCGCCCGCATCAGTCATCACACAGTCGAGTCCCGGCATATCGGCGTGCAGTTCATTCAAAGGATCGTCGTAATACTCCCACCAGTTGTTGATCTTCGAAAAATTTGTTCCTCCATCGACCGACCGCCACAGTTCCACTCCACCAAACAGGATCAGGTTTCGATTGGTGATGGAGGCGCAAAGGGTCTGCCAAAAATCATCAATGTTGTGTTTGAATTCCCAATCGACACCGCCATTGCTGGAGCTGTGCAGCTTCCAGGCCCCGCCCACTTTCACGGCAGCGTAGAATTTGGGATCACCGGCTTCGCTGGCAGTCAGAACAACCTGCGAAATGGAGAACTGGTCAATCGATCCGACTATGGACCAATCGGCCCCCTGGTTGTGACTGACCCGCAACTGGTTGCCCACTAGAATATAGATGTCCCCACCGCTGACCCGGTCAATCCAAAAATCACCAGCCGCAGTGTTGAGGGAAGAGATCAGAGTGTAGGACCGTCCCGCATCGGTGGAGAGATACAGGATCATCCCCCCGGCTGGACGCAGCATCAGGTAGACCCGATCAGGATCGGCAAGGTCATGGGCCACCCGCTTGGCTTCATTGATGGACGATGGCAGGCCGGCGGGTTTGCTCCAGGTCGCGCCACCGTCTTCAGAGAAGTTGACCAAACCATTGTCGGTGATGGAAGTGATGACCTCGGGGTTGCCGTCCTGGCCACCTGCAACGGCCAGACCATGGGCCCCACCGAACAGGTTGTCCGACAGTGGTCGCCAATCATCGCCCCAGAGCGATCCTTTCCAGACCCCACCGCGAGAACTACCGCCATATAAGCTGTCACCCGAGGCCGAAAGAGCCACCGCGTGCATCCGGCCAGCTAGATTACGGCTCCCGGTTTCGGTCCATAAGGATGCCTCGTCGCGGTTTTCATTGGCAAGGGCCTCTCGGCGGAGTTCTTGCCGCTGTTTGCCGTTGGCTTGTTCGATGGCTTGCCAGTCCACACCTGGAGCAGCACGGTGCATCTGCTGCATCCATTGTCGGCGCTCGAGTTTGTGGCGGCTTTCTGCGTCATCAGCTTGGCGATGTTCAGTTGGAAGCGGCATACGAGATGCTGGGTTGGAATTCTTATGACTCCATTGAAATGAAAAGAGGCAAAGGGTCAATACACAAAAAGCCAAGACCAACCGTTTGGGCGAGAACATTTTCAAAACCTTTCAAGAGAATCTGGATTGGGCGCAAGGTATATACAATTATAGCATGATTATTTGGCCAAGGGGGCACCAACTAAAAACGATTCGGATAGATCTATCGTGATATGTCAGCCCGAACTGATCTCATCGTCCGGATACTGCTGGCGAATTCTCAGCAATTCCTTGGGACGGGACAGGAAAACCTCCACCAACTCCGGATCGAATTGCGAACCGGAACCGTCCCTCAGTTGCTGCATGGTATCTTCGTGGGTCCAGGCTTCCTTGTAAACTCGACGACTCGTCAAAGCATCATAGACATCGCAGATAGCAACAATGCGCGCCGCCAAGGGAATATCCTTGCCCGACAGCTTGTGGGGATAACCCTGGCCGTCCCACCGCTCGTGATGGGCGCGGGCCACGGTGGCTCCCATGGAGATCAGGGCGTATTCGCCAAAATCATCGATCAATCCTTCCAGCAGCTCGCCGCCGATGGTGGTGTGGGTTCGCATGACATCAAACTCATCATCGGTGAGCCCGCTGGGTTTCAACAGGATATCGTCAGGAATACCCACCTTACCCACATCGTGCAAAGCAGCCGCCCGTTCAATGTTGGCGATGAATGATGGCGTCACTTCATGATACCCCACACGCCCCGACAACCGTTTGGACAGATAACAACTCATGGCGCAGATGCGGCTCAGGTGCCCCCGAATGTGCGAGTCGCGAATTTCAGACAGCATGGCCATACCGCGAATGACGGCATCCCGACTATCACGCAGCTCTTTCACCAGGCGGATGTTTTCCAAGGAGTAGGACATCTGGTCCACAACCATGCTGCACATGCTGGTTTCCTGGGGGCTGAAGGCCTGCGGCTCTCGGCAGCTGAAATCGAAAACTCCTACCGGTCCCTGCTTGGAAATAACCGGCAAAACCAGGCTGCAGCCCATTTCTTCAAACAGCGGATTCACACCGGGGGTTTCCAAGAGGTCATCCAGGTGAACCTGATATTCTTCACTGAAAGCCTGGGCATGGATGCTGGTAGGGTCGTCGCATTCCACTCTCAGACCCACTGGCATCTCGTCGAATCCAACAGAAGCCTGTAAAACCAGTTGATTGCTTTGGGGATCTTTCAGAAAAAGAGCGCAGAAGTCACAGGCGATCACTTTAAAAACACCCTGAACCACCTCTTCGTACGAGGATTCGTCCACCGTCATGCAAACCAGACGGGCATTGAACGACTGCAGAGCCTGCAAACGGTCCAATCCAAAACTTGTGGAGGAAGGCTGTTCAAAAATATCTTTTGTTAAATGGGTCATTCTGCAGGCCTTATGTAATAAAAAGGAATTGCCGACTTCCACTTGGATATCGGGCAATCCCAAGCCCACTAAAGGAAAAGGTTGTGCCTTTGAAATTGTGTCCGGCCTATTCCTTGCCCTAGCTGGGCATGACACCTACAAAAAAAGCATCCCAAACATGGACTCCTCCCTTCTGTCCAAACCCTAACTGCATACACCACAACAATTCTGGTGAGCATTGGCCCATCAAGAAGATTGGCT
>JAUUYW010000451.1 GCA_030590265.1 Candidatus Krumholzibacteriia bacterium | reverse complement strand
TGAAGATCACCCAGGCGCAGATGAGGAAGACAAAGACGATGATGGTGCTGCTGGTTTGATCCGAGCTCAGTTCAAAAAACAAAACAGCGAAAGGCAAAATGGAAGTTGCGGCAATACTACCAATGGAGACCGTACGTGTGGTGGCAAAAACCGCGACGAAACAGACCAAGGTTACCACCATTGCCCAAGGTTCCAGTACGGCAAATGCCCCACCGGTGGTGGCCACACCCTTGCCCCCGTGGAAACCAACAAATGGACTGAAGGTGTGTCCCAAAGAGGCTACGACACCGGCAAAAATTCGGAACAGATCTGGAGTGATGTGAAATGGAGTGGGTTCTGATTCGGGCCAGGTGCTGACCAGCCAGGTCATCAAAAGCACGGCGACGGCGCCTTTGGCCATGTCCAGAAAGAGGCAAAGCCCTCCCCACCATGGTCCCATGGTGCGGAAAACATTGGTGGCACCCAGATTACCGCTGCCATGTTGCCGCAAATCGATGCCTTTGACCTGCCGGCCAATGATGAAGCTGAACGGAATGGATCCGATGGCAAAAGCCAGCAGGAGAAAGACGATCAGTAGCATGGGCATCCTTCAATTCTAAAACGGCGCAATTCAAATGTTGCGTAAAGCAGGAACAAGTCCCTTTTAGTGTTTCTTCATCTTCACAAAAATTCGGCTCCCCGTAAAGCCGTATTCCTTGCGGATCTGGTTATTCAGGAAGCGCAGATAGTTGCGGGCGAAGAATTTGGGCTCGTTGACCGACAACAAAAAGGTCGGCGGGGCGCTCTCAATTTGAGTGATGTAGTAGATCTTGCCCAATCCTCCACCGTGCGCGCGGGGGTTCTGGAAAGCCATCACGCGTTCCAGAAAAGTGTTCAATTCCGAGGTGGAAATGCGCTTTTTCCGATCTTCGGCAACTTCCCAAACCTTTTCCATGATCTTGCCCGTGCGCTGTTTGGACAGGGCGCTCATGGTGAACCAAGGTGCATAAGTCAGGAACGGCACGTCGACGCAGAACTCTTCCCAATGTTCGTTGTGGGTGTTGGTTTGCTTGTCTTTGATGAGGTCCCACTTGTTGAAGACGACGATGACTCCCTTGCCCGCGTCGTGAATCAATCCGGCAATTTTGGCGTCCTGGCTGACGGCCATTTTTTCGGCGTCAACCATTAGCACAGCAATGTCACACATTTCAAGAGCCCGGAAGGTGCGCATGTTGCTGAACACTTCCACCGCTTCGCGAACCTTGCTTTTGCGACGCAATCCGGCGGTGTCGATGAGGCGGATGGTTTTGCCATGCCACTTGAGATCCGTGTGAACCGAGTCACGGGTGGTGCCGGGAATTTCGCTGACCAGAGCATCATTGCGACCAGTCAGAACATTCAGGAGACTGCTTTTGCCCACATTGGGGCGACCGAGGATGGCCACTTTGCAGTCGCAAGGAAGTTCCACTTCGTGCTTGGGAAAGCCTTCAGCAACTTCATCAAGCAAATCTCCGATGCCGTAGCCGTGCAAGGCGCTGATGCCCTGGGGTTCGCCCAGGCCCAGGCTGTAGAATTCGGATATAGCGAGTTGGTCCACTTCCTTTTCCATCTTGTTCACGGCCAATACGACTGGTTTGCCTGATTTGCGCAAATCCCGGGCGATGCTCTCGTCCCAGGCCATGGGCCCAACCTTGCCGTCGACCATGAAGAGAACAACATCGGCTTCTTCGATGGCCATGCGGGCGATCTCGGTCACCACGGCATCAAATTCACTGACGGTTTCGCCAAAAGGAATGATGCCTCCGGTGTCCAGCAACTGGAAGGGATGGCCCGCCCAGTCGGTGATCTCTGCGATGCGATCGCGGGTCACGCCAGGGGTTTCGTGCACAACCGAGCGCCGGTCACCCAGGATACGATTGAAAAGGGTGGACTTGCCCACGTTGGGGCGTCCGATGATGGCGACAGTGCGCAAAGCCACTATAAACTCCTGCCGCAGAGCGGCCAGATGGCGAAATGAAAAGACGGTACGAGCGGAACTCTAGCCCAATTGAACCCAGAAATCAACAAAGCCCTCTTCTTCGCCCACATGCAGGCGATGGGGCTGGTCGGCGGCCATTGTTTCGATGGTCAGGCCATCGAGAGTCAAACCGTCGTTGTTGAAGACTCGGGGAGAGAAAACCACGTCGCGGATGGGTTCGGCGGGCAGGTTCAGAAGTCCGCGCCTGAGGTCGGCTCCGGTCATGAGGCCGGCCACTGTGACGGTGTTGCCGTAGAAGGTGTTGTCGAGGCCGATGACCTCAACTGGCGGTGTTTGGGCAGTTTCCAGAATGGGCGTGAATTCCCGGCACCAGGCTTTGGCTGCCAGGTGGCTGGTCAGCACGGTGAGTGGGCGTTTGGGGAGTGCGTCATCCTCTTTGGCCCATTCCAGTGCTTCCTGCCAGCATTCGCGCAGCCTTGGAGTGAGGCCGGCGGCGCTGTCCACCTGCCAGAAGCCATCGTACTGTTCGGTGCTGGGGAATGGCAGGCCGGTTTGCAGATAAAACTCGTCGCTGAGATAAACAAGCCGGTAACCGAGTTTTTTGAAGGCGATGGTTTGCCAGGAATGGACCTGTTCAATGGTGGCGGCGGCCAACTCGTCGTTCACCGGTTCCAGTTTGGTCAGGCCTTCACGATGGGCGCTCAAGCCTACAGGTACGATGGCCAGGCTGCGGACGCCGCCCTGGGAGTCGCCGGATTCGTCCTCATCAATGTCTTCAAGATTGAAAAAACCACCGGGCACTCCCCCATCGTCATCCAGGCTGGTGTCGGCGGGTGTGGCGAGGTTGAGCATGTCGAAGAAGGTCTTTTCGAGGATTTTGCCTTCGTTCCACCCGGGGCAAAGCACCACCTGGGTGTGGATTT
>JAUUYW010000272.1 GCA_030590265.1 Candidatus Krumholzibacteriia bacterium | reverse complement strand
CAAATCACCGCCATGGGCTCCGGTTCCTCACCATCGTCGTCACCACCAGCTCCCCCAAACTGACTGAGTGCCGCATCCCAGAACCCGGTCACCACAAAAGCCAGATCATCCCCGGCAAAGAAGAGGAAATCTTTCCGCGAATCGCCTTCGCAAACAATATCCAGTTTCTTCTGATAGACACCGTCGGGGGAGAACACGTCGTAGCTGGTGAAAACATCTTCTGGTGAATCCCACATGGCCCGGCTGGTCAACACCCAAATGGAGCCGTCGCTTGCCACCCGCAGGAATTCCACATCCGGCTGGAATTCTTCGATACTGATAGGAGCGCCGGGCAGTTGGGTGCGCTGAATGGTTTCGAAAATATTCTGCCACATGGTCAAAGCCCGCTCGTCCCGCTTCCAGGATTCGTATTCACGGGTGAAAACGCGCTCCAGCTGACCGGCCTTGTCAAAAACACTGATTTCATAACCGTAACGAGGAATGGCAATGACGGTTTGGCCCTCAGTGCCGACATCAAACCGGCGGTCCGGACTTTCAATAATTTCGATTTCATCCAGCTTCATGTTGGCCAAATTCATGATGTGTTCGGTTTCGGTATATACATGGGCCAGGGTACCGTCTTCAGCCAAAGCGCCCACGAAATTGCGCCGACTGATTTTCCCTTCCGCCTGGTCCACATGTTGTTCAGTACCACCAGCGACCACGATGCCACCGTCGGCTTTCAGGGCGCGCATGATGAAAAAGCCACCTGCGGCGGGATCTCCCAATTGCCAGGTCCCGGCCGGTGTGCCGTCCATGGCCAACTTGATGACCTTTCCGGGAAAAGCCTGCACCACTCCCAGATTGCCGTCGGGCAAGAAACACATATCAGTAGGACCCCGGAATTCACCGGGACCGTCACCTTCGCGGCCCAGGGTTTTGATCAATACGCCGTCGGGTGAGAAAACATTGACCTCGGCCAGTTGGGCATCCAGCAGGTAGATATTGTTGTCTTTATCCACCAAGGCCCGGTTGACTATGCCGAAAATTGTCTCTTCATCGTCCTCCCCACCCACTCGCCAAAGCTCTTCCAACTCGACCTTGTGCACTCCTTGGGCCGGTTCGGCAGGGTTTTCAATGCGAGGTGCTTCGGCTGATATTGCGCTTCCTGCCTGAATCATCAAAATGGTCATGATCAGGATTGGGACGATCAGACGGCCCCGCGCAGCCAATTCGTAGCGTTTCATGTCGATTTCTCCTATTGATCAGTGTGACGTGTGCGAGTGTTGCTACGAAGCAAATTAAAAAATGTTCGCAGCCCATCCGTTGGATCATCCGTTGCATTTACTGCGGTATCATCCGCTGCAACACCTGGAAATCATTCGTATCTACCCAGGGCCAAGTCATAGTATTCTAATAATTCGAATATTTTTTTCCCCACCCAACCGGAGAACCATCTTGCCCGAACTGATTTTTGATTCCTGGGGCCAATACATCCTGACCTGCAGTGTTCTGGTAGTTGCCCAACTTGTCTATGTATTGTTTGGATTTGGCTCCGGACTGATTTCCGTGGGAATTCTGGCCCTGGTATTTCCCGACATCAGGGATGTGGTGGTTTTGCTTTTGCTGGTGAATCTTCCGGCTGAAATCTGGGTGAGCTGGAAAACCCGGTCGGAAATTCGCTGGCGCCCCATCGCGGCTTTGGGTGTGGGAATCGCCGTGGGAATTCCCCTAGGTGCCTTGGTGCTGCGCCACGGTGAACCCGGTTTCATTCTGACGGCTTTGGGATGGTTTTTGGTGGTGGTGGGATTTGTTTTTCTGCGTTTGCCCGCTGCGGGAAAAAGATCTCCCCAAACCTGGGCTGCTCCGCCAACCGGCCTTGTTTCAGGTTTGTTGACCGGCTTGTTCGGCACCGGTGGGCCACCTTTGATTATCTGGTACCACCTTTCAAGCCCCCACAAGGCTGCTTTTCGCGGCAATCTGATGACTATTTTTTTGTTGATGACTTTTGTGCGCGTGCCCACTTACGCAGCAACAGGAATGATAACTTTGGAGCGGATTGCTTCCATGGTGGTGGTGATGCCGGCAGTGCTTTTTGGCGGATGGTTGGGGCATCGCATGCATGTGGAGATGTCGGAAATTTTGTTTCGGAGGTTGGTCAGCGGATTGTTGGTGGTGTTGGGATTGGGGTTGTTGCTCGGATAAAACAGCCGGGGCCCTGAAGCCCCGGCTTTACAACAACAAGACATTTCACACACAAATCAAATCCGACAAACTTACCTGTACAAACTCTTCAACCCACCCCAAGTGGATTCCTCAGTCGACACAGGCTGATCACAATCGCGATCCAAAATATCGGTGAAACCAGGTTGATCCACCCATAGCGTGGAAACGAGATCAGAGGCAATGCCATTGCCAAGAGCGCCGGCGTTCAACTGACAGCTGGAAACCTCTTCACAAGTCTCCAGGTCGATTTGATAAAGAGTACCACTGTAACCGAGGACCAGCAGGTAGCTGCCACAAACGGCCAGACCATCGGCCGAGTCGCCAGCCGGGTTTGCACAAGTAGTCACCACATTGATGGCGCCGTTGTCGTAGGTGAAGCCGTACAGCATTTGCGAGTCACCTTTCCAAAAAAGGCCACTGTTGTAGTCGTAAGTCAGGCCCTCGGCCGAGTCGTCACCCGGAGGATCGGCGGAAGAAACTGTAGTGCAGGTTCCAGGATCGATCTCGTACATCATGCCGGTGCCAAAATCGTAGTGGTAGAGATACGTTCCGTTGTAGGCATTCTCGCTGGGGCTTGAACCGCCGGGAGCGGGACGACTAGACACCACGGTGCAATCATTTTCAATGTCGATGAGTTTCAGCTCGCCGGCGTTGAAGTCTGTTTGCCAGAGATAGCCTTCTGGTGTCCAGGCTTCCCCATTGGCAAGGTCTGAAGATGAACAGACCGAAATGCGGTCGCATTCTTCCGTCGCACCATTGTTGATGCCGACAGCTCCGGCCGGATCAGAGCTGTTGGCGAAAGATGCGCCACTTCCCAGCGCCACAATGGCCAGAACAGTAAGACACATTAGTAAGTTTTTCATATCAATCCCTCCCAGGTAGTGATGACCAATTTGGTCTGTTGAAATCTTGACACAGAAATGTGCCAAAAAAGAATCCTACCATAAAAGATCATAGTTGTCCACAATGAGATTGAAAAAATTCACGCAAACCCAACCAATCAATTGATTTATAAATTACACTGAATTTGATACTCACATTCAAGGAAAGACAAAAATAGCCAGAATTTAAAATGCGTACCCTATTCCCAGCTGAAATGAACTGATTTTGGACCCGTTCTCAGGCAAATCCGGCTCTTCGGCTTTGTTGGGAAGAACCGCGTTGCTGGTCCCATCAATGAGCTGCTCCATCAAACCTGAGGAATAACGCGCGTCGACCAGAAAGCGGGAAATCTCCAGTGAAAAACCCAGGTGGATTTGGAAATCCATGTTTTCGTAGCTGTACTCCCCATCGGTTTCACCTTGGGGTTCATCCCAACTTTCCTCCAGGTTCAAAACCACTGATAGACCGGTGTATAAGCGGGGCTTCCAATTGGTCATCGGCACTCCATACCCCAAGAAGGCCGCCGATTGAAAACAGTGCAAATTCAACTTGGCTTCACCTTCGGTCAATCCGGAATGGGGATCGGAATAGAAGCGCATTTGGCTGCCCTTCTTTTGAATATACTCCCCCGCCACCGTGATATCGAACGGTCCTGTTCCCAAGGGCCAGCTGTCCTGAACTCCAGCGTAGAACCCGTCTCCACCTTCCTGCAATCCCACATCGGCGTTGACCCATCCGGCGGTCACCTGCAAGGCATAGACGCTGGTGGTAGAAAAAATCAGGCAACCCAAAAGGGCGATGGTCATTGTCCGGCTTTTCAGTCCTTCAGCTTCCTTTCAAGCGGGGTTCCCGTAACAATACGGTACGTCCCCAAAAAAAACCACCGGCGATGCAATATCACCGGTGATCTTTTGTTGAATTGGCGAGATGCCAGGCGATGGGCACCCCGCCATATTCAATTGCACATTATCGCACAAGAACCATGCTCTTGACGCTGGCTTCCCCATCGGCAACCAGACGCATGAAGTAGGTTCCCGAGGCCACGGACTTGCCTGAGTCGTCACGGCCAACCCAGCGCACCGAATGGGCACCGGCGGACATGTTTTCGTTCAGCAGTCTGCTGACCAACCGACCGGACACGTCATACACGCTCAGCTGCACATGCGCGTCCCGCGGCAGGCTGAATTTGATGTCGGTCAGGGGGTTGAACGGGTTGGGCACGGCGCCGGACAGGTGCACCACGTTGGGCAGACCGTCGTTGACACCACTGATGTCATCGCCAACAACCAGAGTCACAGGCAACTCAATGGTGCCGTTGACCGGGTCGTTGGAGCTGACGAACATCACAGCTTCATAAGTGCCAGCGGCCAGGCCGGTGGCGTCAAAATGCACAGTGACATCTTCGCTGCCTTCAACAGGCACAGCACCCGAGACAGGATCAGCAGTGACCCAGGTCAAAGGTGGGGCGGTGCCGAAGCGAATGGCCAGGCCATCGTGCAGATAGCTGCCGTTGAAGACGACCTGCAGGCCGTCGTCGCCGGCGCCATTCTCAATGCCAACAGTGCAACCACTGCCGTCACCTACGATTAAGTACTCATAGTTGATGCTGCCGTCGGAATCCAGGATAACCTGGAAGGTTTCCGGATTTCCTCCGCTATAGTGCGGTACGGCTTCATACATAACGATGAACTGATTACCAATAGTCTCGTAGTAAATATTTCCACCGGCCGAGGGGTTCAGATCATCCCAGAAAACCGCCAACAGGTTGTTGGGCTCCAAAGCATTGGGGATACCTTGGTTCCCATATTCGGTATCGTTGTCAGTCAAACTCAAGAAACCATTGGAGCACACATAAACGCTGTTGTAGGTGGT
>JAUUYW010000481.1 GCA_030590265.1 Candidatus Krumholzibacteriia bacterium | reverse complement strand
GCCGTCGCCGGCAAGAAATTCAAAGCTAAAATCGGTGGCGGGCCCACCGGTGGTACCTTCAATACTTTCGCCAACGCCATGGCCGTCTATGTTCCCAAAAACATGAAGGACATCAAGCTCTCCGCCGTCGGATCCGGTGGTTCGGTGGAAAATGTCAAACGCGTCAGCTCCGGTGAAAGCAATTTCGGCATGTGCTACGCCGTGGACAGCGCCCTTGGTCGTGCCGGTAAATTACCCAAGGACGACAAAAAATACGACGGCACCCAGGCTATGGGATACCTATACGGCGCACCCGCCCAATTGGTTGTCCGAGCCGACAGTGATTTCAAAACTGCCAAGGATTTGGTCGGCAAGCGCGTGGCCGTGGGCAACGCCGGCAGTGGAGCCGCCGCCAGCGCCGAACGATTCTTCCGTCACTTGAAAGTTTGGGACGAATTCAGTCCCCAGTTCCTGGGTTACAGTGCTGCCGCCAGTGCTTTTAAAGATGGAAAAATCGACGCTTTCTGGGTGCTCGTCGGGTATCCCAACCGATCCATCATCGAAGCCAGCGTCCAGGTGGACATTCGCCTGATCAACGTGGGTGAAGATGCTGTCAAATTTGGGTTCTATGATGCCTACGCCTACATCCCGGTCACCATCCCGGCCGGCACTTACGGGGATGACATGCCTGTTTGCAGCACCTTCCAGGATGCTACTTTCCTGTGCGCCAACAAGGAAGTTCCAGCTGATGTGGTTTACAACGTGATGAAGACTCTGTGGAGTGAAAAGGGCATGGCTGCCATGGTTGCCGCCAAGAAAACTTTCAAGGCCATGACCTTGGAAAATGCCTTTGACGGCGCTTCCATTCCTCTGCATCCCGGTGCCGTGAAATTTTGGGAAGAGCAGGGAAAAACAGTCCCGGCCAACCTCAAATAATCGACCCGATCTGCTGATACACTGTGTGGGGAGGGGGCCTGGCTCCCTCCCTTTATGTTAAAGAGAGAACTTCATGACCGACCAAGACCGTCCCAATCCCGACCTCCCGGAATTGGAAACCGCAGACCAGGATGTCCTTGATGAGTTGATGGAAAAGGACGCCAAAAGTGGCCGGGAGTTGACAAACTTCTGGTACTGGTTCACCAGTGCCCTGGGCATTTTCATGGTTGCCTTCTATATCTACAATGCGGGGATTTTACCAGTAGACACTCAGTATTTCCTTGGGGTCTATGTCCTATTGACCTTCGTACTTGTTTTCCTGAATTACCCCATGACCAACAAATCGCGCTTCGATCGCCCCAGCATTTCAGACCTGGTTCTGGCCGCGATATCGGTAGCTGTTGTCGGTTATTGGATTTTGGAATACGAAAATCTCAACTACCGCGCCGGCAGTTACACAACCCTCGATACGGTTGTTGCCACGGTGGGAATCCTCATATCCCTGGAAGCCGCTCGGCGGGTTTTGGGCATGGCCATGACCATGTCTGGTATTGGTTTTCTGGCTTACCTGCTCTGGGGCAACCTCATGGAGGATGTCCCCGTCCTGGATGCTTTTGCCCATGATGGCTTCCGCGTGACCCGCATCCTGAATTTCCTGTTCTATAACCAGGACGGCATCTTCGGCATCATGGCCAATGTGCTGGTTACCTATGTCATCCTGTTCATTTTCTTTGGCTCGTTTCTCAAGGCTTCCGGAGCCAGCAAGTTTTTCATCGACGTGCCTCTGGCCATCGCCGGCAAGAGTGTTGGCGGACCAGCCAAGGTGGCCGTGATCGCCTCGGGTTTCTTTGGTTCGGTCTCAGGGTCAGCCATTGCCAACACCGTTTCCACCGGAGCTTTCACCATTCCCATGATGAAACGCGCCGGCTTTCGCCCTCATGTAGCCGGAGCCATCGAACCGGCAGCTTCCATCGGTGGTATGTTCATGCCGCCAATTATGGGCGCCGGCGGGTTTTTGATGGCTGAAATGACGGAAATCCCCTACGTCGATATCATGAAGATGGCCATCTTTCCGGCCCTCATGTATTTCCTTTCCGTGTTCGTGATGATTCATTTTGAAGCCAAGCGCCACGGCCTATACGGTTTCGATGATCCCGATGCTCCCACCGCTGGTGAGATCCTGAAAAAAGAATGGTTCCTGGTCACACCCCTGGTTTTGATCATTTTTCTGATGCTCATGGGCAAGTCGGCTGGCTACTCGGCGGTGGCGGCCATCGTCAGTTGCGTTGTGGTCAGCTGGTTCACACCTGATCACAAAATGGGTTGGCGTCAAATTCGCGACGCCATGATCGAAGGTGCCCGCAATACGCTGATCATTGGCGCCACCGTGGGTGTCATCGGCATCATCGTGGGAACCATCAGCCTTTCCGGCATCGGCCTGAAGTTTTCCGATATCATCATCAGCTTGTCCGGCGGGTATTTGCCGGTGGCCATCCTGCTGATCGGTATTGCTTCCCTGGTTTTGGGTATGGGTGTGCCGGTGACAGCGGCCTATTTGATCACTGCGGTTCTCACCGTGGGTTCGGTCTCCAACATGATTGCCATGCAACACTTCGGCATGCCTCTGGCCGACATGGAGATTTCGAGGGAGATGGTCGGGCATGTCTCCTGGGTCCTGATATCATCGCACATGATCGTGTACTGGTTCAGCCAGGATTCCAACAT
>JAUUYW010000176.1 GCA_030590265.1 Candidatus Krumholzibacteriia bacterium | reverse complement strand
TTCGCGTCGAAAACTGGGATACGGAAGGGATGCTGTTTGTATCCCAGATTTGCGCCGCCAGCGAATCGTTGTAGTATTTGGCACCCAGTTTTAAGGCCAGTCCAAGAGTGGTGCGGCTATCGGTGTAATGTTGCAACTCCACCCGGCCGTGCGGCTCCAGATAAGTTTCTTCGGGCAAGTCTCCAAATCCCCGGTAACGCAGGGCGGCAAAACCCCGCAGCAATGTCTGTTGGCTCAAATACTTTTTCACCGCGAAATAGGAATAGGCTTCGCCGTAGTTGTAGATTTCATAATAATCCACATATTTGCGAATCGAACCCTGAAGACCGGCGCTCAAACTCTGGCTGCCATCGGCCTTGTTTTTGAACCATTCGCCACCCAGGCCATGCCGCATGGAACCCAGGCTGGTATTGTTGCCAAATTGACTGGCATTGCCTTCGTAACCCAGTCGAAACAATTCTTCATCGGTGCCAAAAGTACTGGTCAACCGCAAAGCCTGAGAAAGGTAACCGGCTGCCGGTTCGTTCTCCACACCGCGTGGATGTTCCAGATAGCCTGTGCCGATGGTCAGGGTTCCTTTGACCTCGGCCCCGGTGGTTTCCGAGCGAGCGAAACCCACCAGGGCCAAAACAATCACCATCAAAATGCTGCCGCTGATTCGAATCAAATCCATCTCCTGGAGTTACCTCCGGCCACCTCGGTGACCTGCACTATGGGCTTGATCCTCACCACTGCTGTGCCCATGGGCACCACCCTCACCCGGCCCGAACATTGTATTGACCCCAGGTCCCATCTCCATACCAAAGGCATGGCCAGATTCCTGATACATCATGGCTCGACCGAACATCCTGGAAACGATGCCACCCAGCCACATGTGCTGGTGTTGCTGGCCTTCGCCATCCATTGGTCGAACGTAATCGGGGTCCAATCCATTGGGGATACCGTCGCCGTCATCGTCGGGAGCGAGGTCGTTAAAACCATCGCCGTCTTCATCCACGAAACGACATACTGGTGCGCCCTGTCCAAAATCCTGGGACTGGGCGGAAGCTGGGCCCGCTATGAGCAAAAAGCCCAGGACTAGCAACAAAATGCCTATGATTCCAGAAATCATCATTATCCGGCGGGGCATGATTTCACTCCTTTTTCAACCTTATTGCCACGATTCCACATTACTATATGCAACCTATATACCAACAAGGGTGGATTTCCTTAAGCATTTAAGACCAAACAAATTAACCAGCAAAACAAATGAACCTGGCGGGACAACTCGCAAATTTCAACGGGTCAAAAGACCCAAGTTCGCAAGTTTCTGCGAGGTGCGGACCCACAAGAGGTTACTCACTTTTCCACTTGGCAAGCTTGTAACGCAGCCCACTTTCGGTCAAACCCAGATGCCGTGCTGCGCTGCTCTGATTGCCATCAAACTGGGCCAGCGTTTCCATGATGATTCGCTTTTCGAGGTTATCCATCAAAGCGGGCAGGTCCCCGTTGACCTGGCTGGCAGCGAGAACTCCCGGTTGATTTTTCATGTCTGGAGAATTGACCTGGCCAGGCAAATCATCCCGATGGACAACCTCGCCCGTGGTCATAACCACCACCTGTTCCACGATGTTTTCCAGCTCCCGAACGTTGCCCCGATAGTTGTAACCCATCAGGGCGGCCATGGCTTCATTGCTGAAGGACCGCACGGGCCGCTCGTAACGCTTGGCGTATTTCACCAAAAAGTGGGCCGCCAGCTGAGGGATGTCTTCACGCCGGGCGGACAAAGGCGGCAATTCCAACTTGATCACGTTCAAGCGGAAGAACAGATCCTCCCGAAATTCACCTTCACTGATGCGTTTTTCCAGGTTGCGGTGAGTGGCGGTGACCACCCGAACACTGGCCTGGTGGACCCGGTCTGATCCAACTGGAGTGTACTGACGATCCTGGAGAAAGCGCAGCAACTTGACTTGCACCATGAGGGAAAGATCGCCGATTTCATCCAGAAACAGGGTGCCGCCTTCAGCCTGATTGACCCGACCGGGGCGATCGCGATCGGCCCCGGTGAAGGCACCCTTCACATGACCAAAGAGTTCACTTTCCACCAGGGATTCAGGCAGGGCCGCGCAGTTGACCACCACAAAAGGACCCTCCGCCCGGGGACTCAAATCGTGGATCGAATGGGCCAGCAATTCCTTGCCGGTTCCGCTGTCTCCCTGCACCAGAACGGTGGCATCGGTCTCCGCCGCACGAGCGGCTTTGGTCAGGACATCCCGCATGGCTTCAGAATCCCCCAACAGACGAAATCCCCGCACACTGACTTCCAGCCGGCGCCGCAGAGATTTGTTTTCACGCACCAGCCGTTTGCGATCCATGGTCCTTCTCAAGACCATTTCCAGCTGATCGAGATCCACCGGTTTGGTGACAAAATCAACCGCTCCAACCTGCATGGCCTCCACCGCTTTTTCAACGCTGCCATAAGCCGTCATCACCACCACATCCACATCCGGCCGGGTGTCTTTCACCGCCTTCAACAACTCCAGACCCGTCATGCCGGGCATGCGCAAATCCGTCATGATGACATCGATGGGATTTCCCTTCACCATTTCCAGTGCCTTGCTTCCGTTGCTGGCCTCCTGGACCGTATGGCCCCAGGATTCGAGCACCTTGCGCAAGGTTTCCCGTTGGGTTTTCTCATCGTCTACAACCAGGAAGGTCCCGGGGATCATGCTAGGCTCCTTGTTTTCGGATTGATTGGGGCAAGTGAATGACAAAGCGTGCACCCTGGCCATCAAGGCCGGCATTGTCATCCAGTTCCAGGTGGCCGCCCATGGCCGACACCATCTGGGTTGTCAGGCTCAGGCCGAGGCCGCTGCCCTGCTCGTGAGTGGTGAAATACAAATCGAAGATGCGTTCCCGGTTTGCCGCATCGATACCCGGACCATTGTCCGCCACCACAATTTGGACCTCTTGGGCCAAAGTCTGCAACGTGACTTCTATTGTTCCTTCGTCCTTGAGGGCCTGCGCTGCGTTGCGCACCAGGTTTTCCAAAACTTCGATCATGAAACTTCGGTCCAGGGCCATGTTGACCGGCTCGGTGCGGACTCGAATTTCGATGCCGTCATTTTCATGCGCTGATGACTGAACGCTCATCACTTCGCAAACAAGTGCCTCCAGATCCAACGGCTCCATCACCGGTTCCCGCGGCTTGGCAAATTCCAGAAATTGCTGGACGATTTTTTCGATGCGGGCGCTTTCATCTCTTATGTGACGGGCCTCCTGCACCAACTGTTCTGGCAAGTCTGGTCGACGGCGCATCATCTGGGCAATCATGTGGATGCTGTTGAGGGGATTTCGAATTTGATGCGCCACCCCTGCAGCCAAATTTCCCATGGCCACCAGCTTGCCGGCACGCCGGGCTTCTTCTTCTTTGGCGCGCAACTCCCGGCCGATTTTCTGGACTTCCTTATCCAGAACGGCCTGCCTTTGCCAGGCCAAAAGAAGGAACGCCGCCAGAACCATGGCTGCCAGAAAAATAAGGGCCCGCATCACAACGCGCCGCTGGGTATCACTGCGAAGCTGACTCAGCAAACTACCGTCCAAACCCACTCGAAACAGCATCTGGCTTCCGTTGGCCTGGGTGATGATGCGATCAACTTCAAAAACTTCACCCAGTTCGGAAAGGTAGGCTCGTGTGGCGTAAGGCTGGCCCAATTTCAACGGCACCAAAGCCGGGTCATCGGCTGGTGAAAGAAAGCCTATTTCACTGGTGCTGGAGGCCTGGATTCCGTTTTCATCCTGCAGGACAATGTATTTGACACCCTGGCCTTCACCCAGAGCTTTGATCATATGTCCGGGGCCAACTTCTTTTAGGATTTTGGTCATGGCTTCAGCCTGGACATTGACGACTATGGCGCCACCACCCGCTCTGGCCACTCCAACCACGAATCGCCCCTGTCCCGTTTGGGGTGTCTTTCGAAAGCCCAGGCTGCGGCTTTTTTGTTGCCCCGACAACAAGGGTTCGAGAAATTCACGAGGTAGTTCACCTCTACCACTGCCCGGGGTCAGATGGCTGGTCATTTCCTTATTTCCGCCGGCATCAAAAACCAGAATACGGTTCAGCCCCATTTCTTCTGCAAGAGCAGCCAGACCCTCTTGGCTCAAACCATGCGAACTGTCGTAATGAGCAACCCACTTGGCATTGTTGATCAGCCTCCGGGTTACTTCTTTTTCCCAATTGTTGTAGGCACCGATACCGTGAAGACTGCTCTCAGCAATGATGTCCACAATGGCCCGGCCCTGAGAAACCATCATGCCTTCAGCGGCGGCAATGCGACTGCGGGAATCATTCAGGGAAGAAACCACAAGGAGAGCCGCAATCATGGCCAAAGCTAGAAGCGAAAAAATACGGCGGCTGGGTAGTGTCATTCCTGAATCCTCTTGAAGCAACGACTGAGGGGTTGCTGAACTGTAGTGGTGCTTCATCCACTATATGGGGTCGGGGTTGAGTTGCCAAGGAAGCAAGACAAGGCCGCAAAAGGCTTCGCAAATCCCTGCGAACTCCTGGTCATGCCCCGCAAATCTCTGCGGGCCGTTCCTTTCGGTACACTTCCCCCCGCACTCTCAACCACGGCAACCCACTGTAAATTCGTCAGTTAAATACAGGACAAACTAATCCAATAAACTGGAACATGGATTGCTAAATCCCAACCAAGCAAAACACATTCCTCAACCAAATGGAGACGAAATGAAACATCTACTCATTCTGGCCTTGATCACCACCACCCTGCTGCTCGGTTGCAGCGATAACTCCAACGACATTACGGCCAATGACGCCGCTGAAGTATCCTTCCATGATATGACCCTGGAAGAACTGCGGGTTAACATCGGCAATGAGGCCATCATGGACCTCACTCCTGAAGAAATCGCCGGTCTGGTTTTCATGCGTGAAGAAGAAAAATTGGCCCGTGATGTTTATCTGACTTTCCACGACCAATACGGCGTGAATATTTTCAACAACATCGCCGGCAGCGAACAGATGCACACCGATGCTGTGCTGTTGCTTTTGGATCGTTATGGAATCGCTGATCCAGTAGGCGACAACCCTGTGGGCGTTTTCGAGAATGAAGCACTGCAGGCTCTGTATGACGACCTCATCGCTGAAGGAAGCCAATCTCTGGAAGACGCGCTCTTTGTAGGTTGCGCCATCGAAGAAATCGATATTCTCGACCTTGAAGAATACATGGCTGGCACTGTTTACAAGGATCTTCTCCTTGTTTATCGCCACCTGCTGGATGGCTCCTTTAATCACCTTCGGGCCTATGTCCCATTCTGGGAGAATCAAACCGGGCTGGTGTATGAGCCTCGCTTTTTGAGTGTGGAGCAGTTTGAAGAGATCATGAGCGCCAGTGGACCTGGTGGGGGGAATGGCAACGGCGGAGGCGGCAATGGTGGTAACGGTGGCGGTGGCGGTGGCGGTAACAACTAAAACGGCTACCAGGACCTTGACATCGGAAGAATAAGAAACCGGGCCTCAAAAGGGGCCCGGTTTCTAATGTAATTTAAAAAACCGACGAACTATTCTCCATACCCAGCCCGAAGATGATCCAACAGATCAAGTGATTCCACTCCGTTAGCCGCAGCAATATCCTTGAGTGTTTCATTGGGATCAACCTCAAGTCCGGCAGCCGTCAAAATGCGCACTGCTTCATCCAGATCACGGTTGTACTCCGTGCAGAAATCTTTCAGGGTTTTTCTGCCGCTACCCATGGGCATGCTTTCTGGAATGGGCCTGGCACCTGTTGGCCGACTGTCCTCGGGGCCCAGCATGATCTCATAAAGCTCCTGGGGCGACATCCCATTGGCTGCGGCGATGGTAAGAACCGAAACTTCAGGATCATCCACGACGATGCCCGCAGCTTTCATATTGGCCTTGGCCACCTGAGGATCAAGATTGACGTTGCGCAGAAAAGTCTTCAGCAATGATTCTTCAGCATGGCCATAAGGTGGCTCACCCAGATTGGCTGCCAAACCTTCTTCGATGTTGGCCCGCAAGTTCTGAATCCAAATCATGGGCGGCAATTCAGCAAGGGTGAAGCCAACAAAAATCACCACCACGGCAAAAGCCATGTTGAAATTGGGTGTGAAAAGACGGAAATCCCTCTTCTTGTTCTTCATGTAGCTGGTGATGGGCCGCCAGTTGTAATACACATGCAAAAAGGCGGCGATCAGCATGAACAAACCGAGGTTTGTATGCAGGGCTCCCCACTGGCTTTTACTGATTCCCAACAATTTCCATTCGGCCCAATAGGCCACCCGGCCCTGAGGCACGATGTAGAGGATGATGCTGGTGGTCAGCATGGAAATGATGGACAACATCAGACTGAGGGAAACGACACGGCGAAGAGTCACAGGGTTCCTCCTGGGAAAACTCAAAATGAGGGTACAATTGTATGGGCTGGTTTGCTTACAATAAAGATACCCTCATAAAATGAACTAACCACCATTTATTTTAGTCTTATTATTGGCTTAAACATGGAAATTACACGGTAAATCTGAGGTTTTTCAAAAAACATCTAAAGTTTAAGCTTATTTTAGCCGAAGTTTATGTTATAATAGTATGAACACTAATTTCAGCCCAGTCTTTCAGTCCCCCTTGGAGCGTCTCAATGAATTATTCCAATGCCCCTCTGCGCGAATTCCTGGAAATCCCCTACGAGCGACTCGAGGAACTCAATCTTCAATCCAAGGAATACCAGGACAGCTGGACACCCATGGAGGAGGTTGAAGCCATCAGGCGTGAATACCTGGAGGGTGAAAAAGGCATCAAAGCCGTCACCGTGGCCTTCACCGACCTCGAAGGCCGCCTGCACATGCTCGATTACGATAAAAAATACCTGCTGGCTTCGGATCACCTGACTTTCGATGGCTCATCCATCCGTGGTTTCACCCGAATTTCCGAGAGCGATCTGCAACTCCAACTTGATTGGCGCGCCTTCTACTGGATGCCCGCCGATATTTTTGGTGCCGGCAAGGT
>JAUUYW010000349.1 GCA_030590265.1 Candidatus Krumholzibacteriia bacterium | reverse complement strand
CTCCCATCGCGGGTTCCATCACCCAGATGTTTGAAAACATGGGTCTGGACACGGGCAACTGGGGGCAGGCCGTACTGGAAAACGGTCAGGTCAAACCCGAGCATCTTATCAATCTGAATGCTTTCGGCATTATTTTGGGACAGGTTGGGATTTCCTATCTGATCAGGAATGTTAAGCCGCTCAATACGATCATCAATGGTGTGGTTGTTACTGTGATCAGTTTCCTGGTTTTCATGTTGGGTCAGAGCGGATGGATCATAGTTGTTGCGATCCTGGTCTTCTCCATTGGTGAGATGCTGGCGTCACCGAAGAGCAAAGAGTACGCCGGACGCATCGCCCCGCCGGGTAAGGTTGGCATGTACATGGGATACTTTTACTGGTGCACGGCTTTGGGGCATCTCTTTGGTGGGTTGCTGTCCGGGGTTATGTACCAGCACTTTGGCCCGGTGGAACGTGGCGGCATCGACAATCCTGATGTGATGTGGATTGTTTTTGCGGCGCTGGCGGCTTCTACGGCTGTTTCGTTGGTGTTTTATGATCGGTGGGTTCGGGCTAATCCTTTGGTGGAGAAGTAGGGGTGGTTTGATGGTTTGGTGGTTTGGTGGTTTGATGAAATTGTAAATTGGTGAATTGGTGAATTGGGGTTTGTGATATTTGGATTGTGATGGCTCCTCTTCCGGGGATTTCTGGGAGAGGAGTTTTTTTGGGGGAGGATTGAAAATTGATTTGTGCAAAATTTCTGTTTTTGAAAATGCATTGATGGATTGTCCAGCCGGCTGGAATTTTTGGGTGGCATTTGGTTTGGTGGCAGTTAGACCCGAAGACCTGGATGCCTGGATGTTCATTGAGGTTGAAGGACCGAACGGAATGGAATCTGTCAACCACAGTTGACACTTTTGATAAACTTATCCCCATTTAACTCATTAAATTTAAGTAATTTAGCTGGCGACTTTCGCTTTTATTTCGTATACTATAAAAAGACTACCAATATGACCAGAAAGGTTTTCCCATGACTGAATTTACCCCAGGCCAAACCGCCGCTGTCGCCCATGAAGCCATCAAATCCGCCTTGGAAGCACGGGACAAAGCCGAACATTGTTCGTTGCTGTGGTTTGCCGAAATCCTCAAGCGTAAACTTTATCGAGAGCTCGGCTACAGCTCCATAAAACACTATGCCATGTCCAAGCTGGGTTTTTCCAAAAGCCAATTCTATGGTTTTCAAAATCTGTGTCTTCAGCTTGAAAAGCTTCCCATTGTGAAGCAAAAAATTGAGTCCGGTGAATTGGGCTATACCAAAGCCCAGGCTTTGTTGCCGGTGATCGACAAGACCAATGAAAAAGAATGGGCGGAATATGCTGAAGAGCATTCCCGGCGAGATTTGCAAGAGGTGGTGAAGCAGGCCAAAAAGCAGGCTGAAGAAAAAGCCGCTGGGCAACCATCATTGATTGCGGTTCCAAAAAAACTTCCGCCGGTGGTGGTGCCGGTGAACGTGAATCTGAAAATGTCGCCTACTCAATTTGCCAGGTATGAGAGCTTGTGGGAGCAGGTTCGCAAGCGAAGGAATGCTCCGGCTGATAAGATTGAGGCCTTGCTGGCTATCATGGAATTCTATGTGGCTGGGATTTCCATCCCAAAGAAACTTCAGACATTTGAAAATGATAAATCTGAGCTTCAATGTGAAGGTCAAAAGTCCAGCCGGCTGGACAATCCAGTTGTGGGAAAACCAGAGGGGGGCAATCAACAGGCTAGCAACCCAGAGGTGACCAAACCAATGGTGGCCAAACCACCAGTTCAAATCCATATCCACAAGTGTCCCGAATGCTCAGCGGCCACAGTTCAAACCAGCAAAGGCGAATTGCAGCTCAGTGAAACCGAACTGGAACGGGCCCTTTGCGATTGTCAGATAAGCAAGCCGAATCAGCGCAACACCACTTCAATTCCACCAGCTATTCGGCGAGAGGTCCTGGCAAGGGCCCGCAACAAATGCCAACGACCAGGTTGTGGGCATACGGGATTCCTGGAAATTCATCATATCGTTCCACGTTCCCAAGGGGGGACCAACGATCCGGATAATCTCATCTGCGTTTGTTCAGGGTGCCATAAGATGCTTCATGATGGGCTTTTGGGGGAATTGAGTTTGTTTGTGAAAGAGGTTCCAGCCTCCTACATATGGGATTTTGGTGCTCCCTGAGTAACAAACGATGGAAATTTGGATCTACAACCAATCTGATGACCTGGATCTGCAGTTTTTTTTGAAAAAAACCAACAATTCTCTTGCATACAATCAAACAGTACCTATTTTGTCGACTATGAAACTTTACTAAATCGGTAAAGTTGGATTCAAGGGTGAAAAATGATTCGTGTTACCAAATTGACAGACTACGGAATTGTTGTGATGACAAGGCTGGCCAAGTCGAACAAACAATTGCAGACCACTGCTCCTGACTTGAGTCAGGATATCGGTGTTCCATTGCCTACTGTACGCAAAATCCTGAAGATTTTGACCATGGAAAAATTGTTGGTCTCCACTCGCGGAAGCAATGGTGGGTATCGGCTGGCACGTCATCCCGAGCAGATCAGTCTGATGGATATGGTGGAGGCTCTGGAAGGGCCTGTGGCCATGACCGAATGCTCGTCTGGTGAACCGTGCGAGTGCAAAATCGACAATTGTGGGCTGGGGAAGAACTGGAGCCTGATCAACCAATTGCTGCAAAATACTTTGGAAAGCTACAACTTGGCGCAAATGGCGGGTTCTTTGGCTGATTTGCCCCACCAAATGCCAAACCAATCGCCAAACCAATTGTCCACCCAGTTGTCCACCCAACGCCCAACCGACATCCAAACCTGAGGTTGAAATGAGCGAAGAAAAGAAAATGCTCGAAGAGATGGCCGCCCAGCAATACAAGTGGGGTTTTGTGACGGATATTGAGTCCGATACTTTGCCACCTGGTATCAACGAAGAGGTCATTCGTTTTATCTCCGCCAAAAAGAACGAGCCCGAGTGGCTGTTGGAATGGCGGTTGAAGGCCTTTGCCCACTGGCAGACCATGGAAGAGCCCAATTGGCAGAAGGTCCAATATCCAAAGATTGATTTTCAGGCTATCAGTTATTATTCGGCGCCGAAAAAGGCTGAAACCAAGAAAAGTCTGGATGAGGTCGACCCCGAGTTGTTGGCCACTTATGAAAAACTGGGTATTCCCCTGACGGAACAAAAGCGTTTGGAAAATGTGGCCGTGGATGCTGTTTTCGACAGTGTCTCGGTGGCCACAACCCACCAGGAAAAACTGGCGTCCATGGGTGTGCTGTTCATGCCTCTTTCCGAGGCCGTGATCAAGCATCCGGAGCTGGTTAAAAAGTACCTGGGTAAGGTTGTTCCCTACACCGATAATTTTTACGCGGCTTTGAACAGTGCCGTGTTCACCGATGGCTCTTTTGTTTTCATTCCCAAGGGGCTGAAATGTCCCATGGATTTGAGCACGTATTTCCGCATCAATGAAGTGAGCACCGGACAATTCGAGCGCACACTGATTGTCGCTGAGGACAACAGCAGCGTTACTTATCTGGAGGGCTGCACCGCTCCCCAGCGGGATGAAAATCAGCTGCACGCCGCCGTGGTGGAACTGTATTGCCACGAAGAGGCGACCATCAAGTACAGCACGGTTCAGAACTGGTACCCCGGGGATGAAAATGGCGTTGGTGGCATCTACAACTTTGTGACCAAGCGGGCCCTGTGCGCGGGGGATCGGTCGCGCATCAGCTGGACCCAGGTGGAAACCGGGTCAGCCATCACCTGGAAGTATCCCAGTTGCATTTTGAAGGGTGAAGGTTCCGTGGGCGAGTTTTACTCGGTGGCCCTGACCAACAATGCCCAGCAGGCCGACACCGGTACCAAAATGATTCATCTGGGGGCTAATACGAGCAGCACCATCGTTTCCAAGGGCATCAGTGCCGGGCGAGGGGATCAAACCT
>JAUUYW010000117.1 GCA_030590265.1 Candidatus Krumholzibacteriia bacterium | reverse complement strand
GCTGGCACAAGCCGAAATCCTTTTCCGTGCCTGCATCAAAATGCCAGCCGGAGAGCGCCCAGCTTTTCTTGACCTGGAGTGTGCCGACAACACTGACTTGCGTGAACTCGTAGACAGCCTGCTTGCCATTGATAACGAAGGGATGGGAGAATTCCTGCAACCTTCCCCACCTCTGAATCAGCCGATCTTTCCCACACCTCCAACTCTCGGAACCCGGTTGGGACACTATCAACTCATCCGATCCCTTGGCCTCGGTGGAATGGGACAAGTGTTCCTGGCCCAACAGGATGAACCAAAACGCCATGTGGCCTTAAAAATTCTGCGCCCGGAACTCATAGACTCAAGCCATCGCCAGCGCTTCAAACTGGAGATCGAAGTCCTGGGCCTCTTAAACCACCCTGGCATCGCTCAAATCCACGAAGCCGGCACAACTGATGATGGTTATTCTTTCTTTGCCATGGAATATGTGCCAGGGATGACCCTGACCGAATATTCGCGGCAAAGAAAACTCCCCCTTAAAAAGCGTCTGGAACTGGTCCTTTCCATTTGTGAGGCCCTGCATTTTGCCCACGAACACGGGATCATTCACCGGGACCTGAAACCGGCCAACATCCTGGTGGTGGAAAGGGAAGACAAAACCTGCCAGCCGAAGATCCTGGACTTCGGAGTGGCGAGGGTTACCAATGACAGCTTTACCGGCCAGTCGTCCCATACTCTGCCTGGGCAATTGGTGGGTACCTTGGCCTACATGAGTCCCGAACAGGCTTCAGGAACCGCCGAAGAATTGGATTCCCGTTCCGACATCTACCAAATGGGCGTCATCTTATATGAGTTGCTGGCTGGCGAACTCCCCTTGAAAGTTGACGGTTTGGGGATCAGTGAGGCACTGCGCCAGATCAATCACGTGGATCCAGTGGGACTTGGAACCATCCAACCCAATCTTCAGGGCGACCTTGAGATCATCACTCAAAAAGCCCTGGCCAAAGAACCCGATCGAAGATATGGGTCGGCACAAGAGCTCGCAGAGGACATTCAACGTCATCTCCACGGCGAACTGATCCTTGCCCGTCCTGTAACAACCTTTTACCGGCTGGGCAAAGCACTCAAGAGAAAACGAGATTTTGCCCTGGGCCTCATGGGTGTGGCTGCGGTGGTGCTTCTGGCTGCCTGGTTTCTTTTCCCTCATGGGAGTTCCATCGTTTTGCACACGCCGCGCTTGATACAGCTCACTGCGGAATCGGGTATGACATTGTCACAGTCCTATCTGGAGCTGTCCCCCGATGGTCTCAGAATGGCCATCTCCGACCGGGCCGGTAATGTGATAATCCAAAGCCTGGATTCAAGGGAAGAAAAAATCATTGTGCCCGCTATTGCCGGCCAACGGGAATCCTGCCTCGTTCATTGGTTTCCATCCGGAAATGAATTGCTTGTGGAATTCCTGATTGATGGAGAGGAATACCGAACCGTTCGACTTGATCTGACCACCCATACCGAAACCATCATTCACCAAGGGGATGAGCCCCTCTCGCCAATCCTTTCACCGGACGGAAAATCAGCTGCAATCCTGAGGAACAAGAAATGGGAATTGGCGATTCTGGATCTAGAAACCGCCAAAATCCGTTCAGTGATCATGGCTGAAAATAATGAGATACTCTCCTATCCAGCCTGGGGCCCTCGCAACCATCGTCTGGCATTCACCCGGGCAGTGCCCAACCTCCATGAATCCCTGGAATGCACAAACCTCATGGGCGAATCGTCCGTCTTGATGGAAGACCTGCTTCTCAACTGGTGGGGTTTCAATTTGGTCTGGCTCCCGGATGGGCGGCTGGTTTTTTCTATGTATAGGGATTTTGCCGAACAGGATGTGGATTTGTGGACCATTTCCGTGGACCAAGGCAGCCTTGTTGCTTCCGGCAAACCCCAGCGAATTTTGGCCATGCCAGGGAGGATTGTCCACAACCTGTCTTTCTCTCCTTCAACCAACCGTCTTGTTTTTCAGGGTCTTCAACGCAAACGACGGCCCTGGTTGTTTGAATTTGATTCCGACGGTCTGTTAAAAAGGAAAAATCTTGCTCTCAGTGGTTGGCCTGGGCGGCCCATAGCCTGGACTCCTGATGGGGAATCAGTGTTGATCCGTGAGACAAGGGGCAATAACGACACCGATGTTTTGACCCAGAATATTTTCACCGGAGAGTTCACACCTCTGCTTTGCGGACCTGAAAATGCTCATCCTCTCTGTCTTTCGCCTGACGGGAAGAATTTGTTTTTTTTCAACGAAGGTGGTTCCCTGCATTCCATTTCCCTGAATGGTGGCCCTGCCCTTGACCTAGGGTTTTTGATGCCTCCTTTGAATGTTTTAAAAGGTACCAGCACTCCGACAAACGGTTCGGGTAGTTGCTATTTGTTTTCACAGCAGGGTTCGGACTTGGTGGTCACTGAGGTCACACCCTCCGGAGGTGTCGGACCAGACTCCCTGCGGATTTCCCTCGGGGACGACCAGCCGGTTAAGATCTCCTTATCGGGGGTGGATTTATCACCTGATGGTCAACAACTTGCCTACGTGATTGGGCCTGAAGAATTCTCTGTTTTTAGTTTGGAGAATAAGAGCACCAGAAGCATTGCCTGCGATCTTGGACGCATTCAAGATGTAACCTGGTCTGCAGATGGCCAATGGGTTTATTGCACAGGAATGCTGAATCCGGAGGCAACATATTGGATTGGACGAATAGATCCGGTGAGTGGATCCAGTGAGCTGTTGTGGACATCAAATACTACATGGCCCAACAAACCATTCCCTTCGCCTGATGGACGATTGATGGCTATTCAGATGCTGGAGCTTGGGACGGAATTTTTTATGGCGGAAGGATTGTGAAAGACTTTTGAGGAAAAATTCATAAAAAAAAGCCCCCCACTCCCAAAAAGGAAACAGGGGGCCAACAATCAAAACTCCGCAGTTACAGAACTACATCCCAATAGCCAACAAAGAAACCGCAGTACTGGCCATCTCCGAAATCTCATTAAAGAACAGTCCCAACCCAAGAGTAGGAATAGCCAGCGCAGCCAGCACCACATACTGCAACCAATGAAATTTCAGCGGCGACAGGTCCGCACCTTCTTCAGGTTCTGTCAGGAACATGGCCTTGGCCACCCTGAAGTAATAATACAAACCAACCACCGAGTTCAACCCAGCCACAATCACCAGCCAGAACAGCTCTTTATCCATAGCAGCAGTGAACAGGTAGAACTTACCGACAAAGCCGGCAAACGGAGGAATTCCGGTCAAGGAACCCAGGAAAATCACCATCATGGCGCCACCCCAGGGAGCCCTGAACCCAATCCCCACATAGTCGCGCAGGTCTTCGCTTTTGAGATGATTGTTGATGGCCGTCACATAGAAGAAGGCACCCAGGTTCATCAGCGTGTAGATCAGCAGATAGAACAGGATCGCAACCAGTCCGGCACCCGACAACAGCACAAAGCCCATGAGCAAATAACCCACATGGGCAATGCTGGAGTAGGCGAGCATGCGTTTGACATTGGTCTGGCGCAAAGCCACCAGGTTGCCGTAAGTCATCGTCACAGCAGAAATCACACCGAGCAGCAACGGCCAGTTGATCTGGGAGATCAAAGGACTGCTGGCTGCGGCGTCGGGGCCAACGGCAAGGGTTGTGTAGAAGAAGCGAATCATCAGAGCAAAACCGGCAGCCTTGGGGCCAACGGAAAACAGCGCGCTGACGGGAGTCGGAGCTCCTTCATACACATCCGGACACCAGAAGTGGAACGGCACGGCGGCAATCTTGTAACTCATGCCGGCAAAAACCAGAATCACGACCACCAGAAGACTAAAGTTGTCCACCTGCCCGGCCATCAGAGCTGTCCGTATGCCGTCAAAAGTCATGCTGCCGGTCATGCCGTAAAGCAGGGACAAGCCGTAGAGCATGATGGCGCTGGTGACGGCACCAAAGATGACATACTTAATGCTGGCTTCAGTGCTGCGTAGACTACCACGCAAATAACCGGCCATGACGTAGCTGATCAAACCGACACCTTCCATGGACAGGAAGAGCATCAACAGATCCCGGGCTTCGGCCATGACACACATGGCGGCGGTCATCATCACCGTCAGGGCAAAAAATTCGCCTTTGTTCTCGCGCTTGGCGCCCATGATTTCTTCACTGGTCCAGGCGAACAGTACCGTTGCCAGGCCGGTGAAGATGAAGAGCAGGCGGAAGAACGCGGCCATGCCATCGACAATGATCAGGTTGCCCATGATGGAATGGGCTGGTCCGCCCAAATCCTGGATGGTGTAATACCCGGCCAGCAGCAGGCCAATCACCGAGATGGTGAAAGGCACTGAGATGCGCCGGCCGCGCACCACCAAATCTCCGAGCAACGCAGCCAGGAAGGTCAGGCACAGGATTGCCTCGGGCATCCAATGAGCCATGTCCGACCAGCTGGGAATGTTAAGATTCATCAGTTCCATCAAGGAACGCTCCTCTGCAAACGGCGGCTTAGCCGGCCACCGCTTTGATCAGATGGGTCAATGACGTCTTCATCAGGTTCAACACGGGCATGGGGTACACACCCAGGAGCAACACCAGAATGCCGATGGGCACCAAGGTGAACATTTCACGCCCGTTGATATCGGGCAAGTCGTCGTATTTGTCGTTCTTGGGACCCAGGAAAACCCGTTGCAGCATCCAAAGCACATAAGCCGCACCGATGATCAGACCCAGGGCACTGATAATGGCGATGGTTTTGAAGGCCGCGAAGGTTCCGATGAAAATCATCGCTTCGCCCACAAACCCGCTCAATCCCGGCAGCCCCAGAGCGGCAAACAAACAGAAACTGAAGAAGGTGAAGTAGACGGGCATTTGCATACCCAGGCCACCGAAGCCATTGATGTCGCGGTGGTGGGCGCGGTCATAAATGACCCCCACGCTGAGGAACATCATGGCGGTGATTGTACCGTGGTGGAACATCTGCAGCACGGCGCCGTTGAGGGCCGCCTGAGCAGCGGGCAATGACAGCCCGACTTTGGCCGCGGCACCCATACCCAGCAGCACAAAACCCATGTGCGAAACTGAAGAATAAGCCACGAGCTTCTTCATGTCCGACTGGGCCATGGCGCAGTAGGCACCGTATAGAATATTGATGGCTCCGAACACCACCATGGCGTAGGCAAACCATTGGGCCTGGTCAGGCAGGATGGGATAGCTGATCCGCAAAAGACCATAAGTACCCATCTTCAAAAGCACACCCGCCAGAATCACTGACACCGCCGTGGGAGCCTCGACGTGAGCGTCGGGAAGCCAGGTATGGAAGGGGAAGATCGGCACCTTGATGGCAAACCCGATGAACAACCCGAACCACAACAGATGCCGAACGTTTGTGCCCAGCAACCACGTGCTGTGGTTGGCCTGGTCCATCATGTGCAGCATGTTGAAAGTATGCCCGCCAGTCACCGGGTCGGTGGTGTTCAGATAAAGGGCGATCATCGCCAATAGCATCAGCACCGAACCGGCCAGGGTGTACAGGAAGAACTTGATGGCGGCGTACTCACGACGCGGGCCACCCCAGACACCGATCAGGAAGTACATCGGCAGCAGCATCACTTCCCAGAACACGTAGAACAGGAAGAAATCCAGGGAGACAAATACTCCCATCATACCAGCTTCCAAGATCAAAAAGAGGGCAAAATAGCCCTTCACCGACTTGTTGATCCCCCAGGAGGCGAAGATACACAGGAAGGAGAGGAACGCCGTCAGCAGCAGCATGGGCACGGACAAGCCGTCGATTCCCATGAAGTACTCGATGTTGAAACTCTTGATCCACGTGTAGTGTTCGACGAACTGCATTCCGGTGGCATCTCTATCAAAATTGATAAAAAGTTGCACAGCCAGGATCAGGGGTACGGCGGCGGCGGCCGCAGCCGTCGTCTTGATGATCTCCTTCTTTTCAGAAGGAATGAAAGCGATCACAGCCGCCCCAATGACCGGAAAAAAGGTCATCCAGGATAGAATGTGCTCACCCATGCGTGGCGCTCCTCTCGGGGGTATTCACGATAAACCCGCCCTTACAGGACATTGTAAACCAAAACCAGGACCAGAACCGAAGCGCTGACATACACGAGGTATGTCTGCACACGACCGGTCTGGATACGACGAAAACCTTCGCCAAAGCCATGAAAGACCGAGGCGATACCATTGACCGCGCCATCGACTACGTACTTGTCTATGGAACCGCTCACCGAGCTGACCATGCGGGTCAGGTGGCCGGTACCATCGACAATGCCGTCGATGATGATGCGATCGAAAGCGGCGCACACATCAGCCCACCACAAGGTGGCCCGATATACGGTTGCCGCATAAAACTCATCAAAGAAATACTGTCCTTGAAGGACGGTGTAGAGACCCTTCATCTTCTCCTGGACGATGCTCGGGTTGATCTTCTTCTGATGGTAGACCCACCAGGCACTGCCAATGCCCAGAATGACCATGGTGATGGACATGTACATGGCCCGCATGTGAGCGGTGTGGTGGATATCGTGCAGAGCATCATGGCCTCCGCCATGGGCGTCTTCGCCATGCCCGGCCACTTCAAGGTGATCGCCGGCACTTTCCAGGTGGAATTCGGCGGCGATGGCTGGCATATCGTATTGGGCCACAAATTTCGAGAACCAGGCCTCATCAACCATCTTGCCGGGAATACCCGCAGCAATGATGGCGAACAGAGCCAAAGCCATCAGCGGGATGGTCATGTTCAGCGGTGACTCGTGGGCGTGATCGAATTTCTCCTGGTCAGCCGGTTTGCCGAAGAAGGTCCGGAAAACCAAGCGGAACATGTAGAACGGGGTCAACACTGCTGCCATGATTCCCAGAGTGAAGGGAATGTAGCTCATCCAGTTTCCGTTGATCATGCCGTAAGCCAGGGCCGAACCCAGGATGCCGTCCTTGGAATAGAAACCTGACAGAAATGGGACACCAGACAAGGCCATGGTGCCGATCAGGAAAGTAATAAACGTGATGGGCAGCTTCTTGCGCAGGGCACCCATGTCGGTCATTTCCTGACTGTGCACCGCGTGGATCACCGAGCCGGCACACAGGAAGAGCAAGCCCTTGAACATGGCGTGTGTTGTCAGGTGGAACATGGCATTGGGCGAGTCACCCACACCCAGAGCCATGACCATGTAACCCAGCTGGCTCAGGGTGGAAAACGCGAGCACACGTTTGATATCCGTTTTCACCAGGGCAATGGTCGCGGCAAGGAAGGCCGTGATCGCACCCACATACATGATCACCATCATGGCCGTGATGCCGAACAGGGGAGCCAGGCGAGCCACCATGTACACACCAGCGGCAACCATGGTCGCGGCGTGAATCAGGGCCGACACCGGAGTGGGGCCTTCCATGGCGTCGGGCAACCAGATGTGCAGGGGCATCTGTGCCGATTTTCCCATGCAACCCATGAACAGACCAACACCGGCCCAGGACAGGGCCGCGCCCTTGATGGTGCCGGCGTCTACATGGGCAAAGAGTTCAAAGTAGTTCAGCGTACCGGTGGCCGTGAAGAAGGCCAGAATTCCCAGCCAGAAACCCCAGTCGCCAACCCGGTTGGTCAGGAAAGCTTTCTTGTTGGCATTGGCAGCGGAGTGCTTGTGGAAGAAGAATCCAATCAGCAGATAACTGGCCAGGCCCACCAGCTCCCAGAACACATACAGGAAGAACAGGTTGTTCGAAAGGACTACGCCCATCATGGAAAAAGTGAAGAAGCCCAGGAAGGCAAAGAAGCGTTCGTAGCGTCGATCGCCTTTCATGTAGCCGGTGGAGTACAAATGCACCAGGCCACTCACGGTGGCCACCACCATCAGCATCACACTGGTCATGCCGTCCACCAGAATTCCGGCGTCGAGATGGAACACCCCGAGGTCGATCCAGGTGAAGGAGTACTCCGCCCGATACGATGGATCGCCAATCTTCCAGAAGGTGATAAAAATGCGCAGAGCCAGGAGCCACGAGGCACCCATGAAACTCACACCGATGAAATCACCCTGGCGTGGCAACTTTTTTCCGAAGAAGAAAGTCAGCACAAAGGAGGCCAACGGCAAAAGCAAAATTGCCAGCGCGCTATAAAGGATGGCGGTATCGCTCATCACGATTCGTTCCCCTTATCTCTTCAGATTGTTAACGGTGTCCGCATTGGCCGTGCCAAAGTTGCGGAACATCGCCAGAACGATGGCCAGTGCCACAGCCGCTTCAGCCGCCGCCAGCACGATCACAAAGGCGGCCATGATCTGGCCGTCAATGCTGTGCTCAACGTAGCGGGAAAAGGCCACGAAATTAATATTGGAAGCGTTGAGCATGAGCTCCACCCCCATCAGGATCCCAACGGCATTGCGGCGTTTCATCACCGCAAAAAGCCCCAGGGAAAAGAGGATGGCGCTGACAGTCAGGAAATGAGTCAAACCGACGGTCATGACTGCACCTCCTGTTCCTCTTGATCAGAATCTTCATCTTCGCTTCGTTCACGAATCAACAGGGCCGCACCGATCATGGCCGCCAGCAACACCAGCGAGACATACTCGAAGGGGAAGATGTAGTTGGTCATGAAGTTCACGCCTATTTCGGCGGTGGTCGGCTCAGCCGGGCTCATGCCAGTGGTGTTCCAGTTGGTGCCGGTGATGACCTTGTACAGTAATCCCAAGGTGGCCAAACTGAAAAAGCCAGCGGGCACATAGCGGTCCAAACCACGCACGGGACGGTTGCCTTTGGGCACCCGTGTCATCATCACCGTGAACAGGATCAGGACGAGCACTCCGCCGACGTAGACCATCAACTGGGTTACGGCGATAAAATCGGCTCCCATCCAGGCGAAAAGACCAGCGACTCCCAGCAGGGAGAACAGCAACGAAAAACCGGCAAGCACCAGGTAGTTGCTCAGCACCACCCAGAAGGCGGGAATTATAGTCAGTGCCGCCAGCACATAGAAAATCAGGACACCAGACACTT
>JAUUYW010000415.1 GCA_030590265.1 Candidatus Krumholzibacteriia bacterium | reverse complement strand
GGTGCAGCGCCCCCATGGTCGGAACGAGAACCAAAGGGCCCTTTTCACGAAACTGATCCAGATGGTGCAAATCGTCTTTTGTATGCCAAATTTCCAAGGATCAGGCCTTCCCATTTTCCATGTCAGCCAGGTACCCCTGACTGTCTTCCTGGGAGGTCTCTTTGTCCTTCCGGGAGCCTGGTTGGCCAGCCTGATTCAACCCTTTGCCCCGAGTTGGGGTTTCCGAATCATAACTGTGCTCTGGACCAGGAAAAACTCCCTGCCTCACTTCATCCACAAAACAACTGATGGCTTCACAAGCCTGCTCGCCAAGATTGGCATATTGCTTGACGAACTTGGGTCGCAACCCATCGAAGAGGCCCAGCATGTCATGAAAAACCAGCACTTGACCATCACAACCAGCACCAGCACCGATGCCAATGGTGGGGATGGAGATAGACTCACTGATACGGGACGCCAGTTCAAAAGGAACACATTCCAAAAGCAGGGCAAAACAACCGGCCTCGGTTAGCAATCGGGCTTCGTCCAACATCCGGGCAGCGGCTTTCCCACCACGTCCCTGAACCCGGTACCCGCCCAGACGATTCACCGACTGCGGTGTTAAGCCAAGGTGTCCCATGACCGGAACCTCCGCACGAATCAGCGCTTCGATGACATCCAGACGTTGGCGTCCGCCTTCAATCTTGACGGCAACGGCCCCGGCCTCTTTGACCAGTCGCAAGGCGTTGTGCACCGACTCCTCAATGGAAACATGGAAACTGCCGTAGGGCATATCGGCGATGACAGGAATTTGGGGTCGGGCTCTTGCTACCGCCCGGCAATGGTGCACCATATCATCCATGGTCACCGGCAAAGTATTTTCGTGGCCAAGAATGACCATGCCAAGAGAATCGCCCACCAGAATGGCATCAGCGCCCCCGGCCGAAACGATCATGGCACTGGTCAAGTCGTAGGCTGTTACCATGGCCAGCTTTCGGCCAAGGCGTTTGTTTTTGGCAAAAACACGAAGATTCAGGGGCTTTTCCTGCCTCTGCATGATGAAGGACCTTTCTTTACAGACTTTCTTACAAACCAGTACGGGAATCGGGAGCAAAGTAATGGGTTCCCGTGAATTCTTCCGTGATCTGCTCAAAAAGCAGGTCAAAATCCTGGGGAACGTTTACGAAGTCCAGATTGTCGGTGTTGACAACCAACAGGGGCGCATCCTTGGAGTGATGGAAAAAATAACTATAAGCGCCGTTAAGCGCATCCAAATAACCGGCGTCCATGTTTTTTTCAAAGCTGCGTCCACGCCAGCTGATACGCTGCATCAGGACCTCGGTTCGGGCCTGAAGATAAATAACCAGGTCAGGTTTGCGAACCCTTTGTTCAAGAATACTGGCCAACTGGTTGTAGAGAGTGAGTTCTTCATCCCCGAGATTCAGGTTGGCAAAAATTCGATCCTTTGCAAAGAGGTAATCCGAAATCAGAGTGGTGCTGAACAGATCGTTCTGGAACAGGTCCTGCTGTTGACGAAAGCGACTCAGCAGGAAAAATATCTGCGTTTGGAAGGCATAAGTGGAGCGATCCAGGTAAAAATTGGAGAGGAAAGGGTTCTCCTCCACCACCTCCAGGTTCAACCTCCCATCGGTGCGTGTGGATAGAAGTTTGCTGAGGCTGGTCTTGCCAACACCGATAACACCTTCGACAACAATGTAACGCCAAGGCAACAATTCAATCCTCCATAAAACGGCCGGTAAGACCCGACTCCAAAACAAGGTCCGGACGCAGCGTCACCGCCGGGCCGTCTTTACGCTTTATTTTCGCACACAGATCAGCCACTGTCTCCCCTAATTTGGGAATTTTTTTTCCGGGCGCAATTTCGCATAGGGGCGCCAGCACAAATAATCGCTCTGCCAGCCTGGGATGAGGCACCGTCAGGCGAGATTGAGTCATCACCAAGTCGTCCACTAAAAGGATGTCCACATCCAGTGGGCGAGGTTTCATGTGACCGTCCGGCGACCTCCCCATTTCCCGTTCCAAGGCCTGAAAAAGGTCTAAAAGAGGCAAAACGGCCATATTCGAACACAGGGTCAGACAGGCGTTCAAAAACTTATCCTGTTGTCCAGGACCAACATAATCGGTTTCATAGACACTGCTGCAGGCAATCAATTGCATATCCGGATGTTCGACAACCAAATTCACTGCCCGTTTGAGATAGGCCAGGCGATCTCCCTGATTGCTCCCCAGCCCAAGGCATATTTCCTGTTCGATCATTGATCCAGCCACCGGCGATCCCTGTGCAGGGTCACCGCAGCCTGACCGGTGAAGCCAGGAATGGGAGGATTGGTCTTTTCCACTGTGACTTCAACCGAATCGACTTTCAGGGCTTCCAGCAGGACCGAACACAAATTCCCAGCGGCTTTCTCGATCAAATCGAACCGGCTATTTTCCATGGCCTGCAAAACCAGGGTGTGAACCAGGGAATAGTCCACCGCATTGGCAAGAGAATCGCTGTTGACGGCCTGGGAAAAGTCACCGAACAGAACCACGTCCACCACAAAACGCTGGCCCAATTGTTTCTCCGCCGGCAAAACTCCATGGTATCCGTAAACCTGGATCCCCTTCAGAACAATGCGGTCATTCATTTCCATTCTCCCAAGCGGCGTGCCCCTTCTTGGATATCCTCATCGCTGGCGGTGAGACTGATGCGGAACCAGCCCTCGCCACCGGTTCCGAAACCCAATCCAGGCGTGATGACAGTGCCGATTTCACTCAGGGCCCTGCCACAATAATCGATGGACGATTCATCCGTGGGAACCTTGGCCCAAACGTAGAAGGTGGCAGGAGATTCAAAAATCTCCACACCCATTTTATCCAGGGCAGTGTTGATGACTCGTCTTCGCTCAGGATAGGCCGCCATCACTTCTGCCAACAAATTATCAAACATTTCACCCAGGGCGAAGGTCGCCGTTTCCTGGACGGCGGTGAAAACCCCACTGTCCATGCTCTCTTTGACCCTGGCCAGATCACCAATCAGTTCCGGATGGCCTGCGGCAAAGGCAATGCGCCAACCAGTCATGTTGAACATTTTGGAAAGGCTGTGCAATTCGATGACCCGGTCGCAGGAAGGATCAGCCACCGAAAGCAGGCTGAGAGCGGCACTGCCACCCGGCACCACTTCCAGATACGCGGCATCATTCACCAACCGGATGTTCCGTTCGGCAGTGAAGGCAATCATGCGCTGCCAAAAATTCCTATCCGCCACGGCGCCCGTTGGATTGTTGGGATAATTCAG
>JAUUYW010000441.1 GCA_030590265.1 Candidatus Krumholzibacteriia bacterium | reverse complement strand
GAAATCGGTAACGTCGCCCTGCTTGATGGTTGAGACCATCTCCAGCAATTCCTTTTTCACCTGTTTCCAGAGGTTTGAAGGGATGTATGCCCGGCTGGCGGCGCTGCATTTCTGGCCCTGGTATTCGAAGGAACCACGCACCAATGCGGTCACCAAAGCGGTGGCGTCGGCGCTGGGATGGGCAAAAACAAAATCCTTGCCTCCGGTCTCTCCCACGATGCGGGGATAACATCCGTAATTGTGGATGTTGGTGCCGATTTGCTTCCACATGTTCTGGAAAACAGCCGTGCTGCCCGTGAAATGGACTCCACCGAGCTCAGGGCTGGCCATCACCGGGTTGCCGATCTGTCCACCACTGCCAGGCACAAAGTTGATCACGCCGTCAGGCATGCCCGCTTCCTTGAACAGTTGCATCAGATAATGACCGCTGAAAACCGAGCTGGACGCGGGCTTCCACACAATGGTATTGCCCATCAACGCAGGAGCAGTCGTCAGGTTGCCGGCAATAGCAGTGAAGTTGAATGGTGTCACCGCAAAAACAAATCCATCCAGGGGACGTTGTTCCAGCTGGTTCCAAATACCAGGCGAGCTGGCAGGTTGCTCGGCCATGATCTGCTGGGCATAGTGAACATTGAAACGCAGGAAATCGATGAGCTCACAGGCGCTGTCGATCTCGGCCTGCATGGGGTTTTTACCCTGGCCCAGCATGGTCGCAGCGTTGATGGTCTGACGGTAGCGTCCGGCCAGCAATTCGGCTGCTTTCAGCATGATGGCGGCCCGATGCTCGAAAGGTGTGGCAGCCCAGCCCTTTTTTGCCTTTTTGGCGGCTTTGATGGCCAATTTGACTTCTTTTTCCCCGCCCTTGTGATACTGACCCAGCACATGCTTGTGGTTGTGAGGCATCACACAATTGGCCAGGTTGCCGGTGCGCACTTCCTGCCCACCAATCACCATGGGAATCTCGATTTTTTCGGCGGCCTGCTTTTTGAGAGCAGCCTTCATCTCTTTTTTTTCAGCGGAACCGTGCTCGTAACCTTTTACCGGCTCGTTCACAGGCACGGGCACCTTGTAGATGGCGTTAGGCATGGGATCTCCTCGGCGGTCGAAACCGCGGATTACTCAAGGATTAGCAGATTTGGGGTAGATCAAGCGCCCCCTTCACATATTCAGACGATGGCAAAGAAATGTGGTTTTTGCAAGTAGATCGTTGTCCAAAATGCAATTCCTGTTACATTTGGAAGCAGGAACAATATCGAAACAAAATGGATGATGAAAAACTAATTCCATCAATGATCAAACCAAGGTGATGACCATGACTCAGGCTCCCAAAAATCTGCAAACCATCGAATCCCATTTCCTCGAATTGCAAGCCATCCATCCAGCGGCAAGTGGGGATTTTACGGGATTGCTGGCGGATATAACTTTTGCCTGCAAGGTGATCAGCCGCGAAGTCAACAAAGCCGGCCTGGTGGACATCATTGGTGTCACCGGGGACGAAAACATCCAGGGCGAGATCGTCCAGAAACTGGATGATTTTGCCAACAACGTCTTTATCAAATGCCTGGGCACACGCAATCAGGTTTGTATTCTGGGCAGCGAAGAATTGGATGAGCCCATTTTCGTGGACTCCCATAGCGGCAGTGGCAACTACATCGTCGTTTTCGATCCTCTCGACGGCAGTTCCAACATCGATGCCAATGTTTCGGTGGGAACCATTTTCGGCATCTGGAAAAGAAAATCACGGCGGGACAAGGTTGATCTCAGTGATTTGTTGCAAGCTGGTTGCGAACAGGTCGCTGCCGGATATGTTATTTATGGTTCCAGCACCATGTTTGTTTATACTGCCGGCCACGGGGTTCATGGTTTCACCCTCGACCCCAGCCTGGGTGAATTCCTGCTCAGCCATGAAAACATTACCACGCCGTTCACCGGAGAAATCTATTCGGTGAATGAAGCCTACGAGCCCATGTGGGAACCCGAAGTTCGCGAGGTGGTTCGGCAGATTAAATACGGACAGAACACCACCAGCGCCCGCACCGATGCGCCCACATCCGGTGCCGGAAAATCCACTCGTTACATTGGCTCTCTGGTGGCCGACTTCCACCGCAACCTGCTTTATGGCGGGGTCTATTTGTATCCTCCCACCAAGAACAAAGCCCAGGGAAAGCTGCGCCTCATGTGCGAAGCAGCACCCTTGGCCATGATCGCTGAAGGTGCCGGAGGTTATGCCAGTGATGGGAAGCAAAACATTCTGGATATCGTGCCGACGGAGATGCACATGCGTGTCCCGCTGTACATAGGCAGCCGTGGCGATGTGATGTGGATTGAACAGATGCTGTCCAAGAAATAACTGGTCAGCAGTGGGTCAAACCTGGGGATCCATCTGCTTCTGAACGCCTTTTCTCTCAAATACCATACCAAGAGCCATGTTGCCACATTTCGGCCTGTGCTTGCAACCAGCCGGAATAAGAATGGACATTCCCTGCCTGACTTCTTCAGTGTGTCCATCGATTTCCACCAGGAGAGATCCTTCGAGGATGTGGACGAACTCATCGCTTTCATGGCTGTGGCTGATATAATCGCCACTGTAACGCACGATGAAGCAATGGTAGTTTTCATCGATGTCGGTGATCTCCACAGGCCGGAAAACCTGATTCAAACCACGGGCCATTTTCAGGGTATCAAACTTAGGCACGGTCCAATCTCCTTACCAGTGCATTCAGCCTATTGGTCGTTTTCTTCTTTCAACAGCGCAGCTTCGTTGCTGTTGGGAAACTGGGTCAGCAATTTGCCACCCACATCCCAGGCTTCATCTTGCCGATTCATTTCCAGCTGGCAAGTGCGGCTCTTGAACAGGGCTGCCGGTGCAAACTCGGCGGTGGGATAGCCCGCCAGCATCTGCTCGAAATAACCCAGGGCTTTTTCGTATTGGCGCTCGCCGTAAGCAATGTCTCCCAACCAATACATGGCATCGTCAGCCACTTCACTGGTCGGATATTTTTCCAG
>JAUUYW010000039.1 GCA_030590265.1 Candidatus Krumholzibacteriia bacterium | reverse complement strand
GGATTTGCAATGCAAATTTCGCAATGAGGACATTGAATTACACTTACCTTTGACATTTGGGACCATCTGCTTGAGGATTCACATACCTTCAACCGGAAAAGGATTGGGAAAATGAAAATGAAAAAAATGTTTATTCTCACCGGACTCGTTACCAGCCTGATAATATTTGGTTCGTTGTGCTCCCTCGCGGGAGAGGATCTTTCATCAGGAGCCGAGCGCACTCTCAACGGTCACCAGTTCATGCCTTCTCAGTATATTCTTGATCCCTTTGTAGGAACACGTTACGGAAGTGAATTGGGTGGAGCGATGGCGGTCAGTCTCACGCGGGACTTCCATGATTTGGATGGTAACGTCTTGCTGTCATTGGAAGGCAGCGTTGTTTACGCCTCCCTTGGCATGAATTTCCAACAGAAGCTAGGTGAGAAATGGGCCGTGGGTGTTGGCGGTTCGGCTCTGGTTCGCAGCGGTACCAGTGCCTTGTCATTCATCAACGACGGGGCCACGGTGAACAACGATATCAGGGCCTGGGGCCGACGATTGATTCATCGTGGGGAAAAGTCTCAGCTCACCGGCGGTATCAACTGGCAATATTCCACTTCCACTCTCTTCACCCCCAGGGAATTTGCCAAACACATTATCGATGGTGGAAGTCTGGACACCGCTCCATTTTTGACCGATGGGAAAACCTGGTCACTTCAAGCCGATTTGCTTTGGGCCTATGCTTTCAGTTCAACCTTTGGCATGCGGGCCAACGGCCATTTTGGAGTGCAGGAAGAATTTGATTCAGCAGGTGTTTTGCTGGGGAAAAATCGGATGGGATTACTGGGTGAAGTCGATTTCAATGGTCGATATGGCCTGCCTCTGGGTATCACTTTAGGCTATTTTTATGGATTTCCCACAGATATGGTTGGGTCTGGTGTCCGTGGCACCGTTCTTGGTTTTTGGTACACCGCCAAACAGGATTTTATCATCGGTTTGGAAACCGGAGCTCTAAAAATTCCGACGTATGATAGTAATGACTCCATTGACGGCGCCTTTGCGGTGTTCAACGTCAAATACTTCTTTTAAAGGTTGATACGGGTCAGAAAACAGGAGAACCGATGAAACGGATCATAAGCAGCATCAAAACCAACAGCGAGACCTTCCAGGAGAACGACCGCCATAACCGCCGTCGCCTCAAAGACCTGGCCGACCTGCTGGGCAAGGTTCGTCAGGGCGGCAGCACCAAGGCTCGCGAGCGACACACCAGCCAGGACAAGCTGATGGTGCGCGATCGTATTGAAGGGCTGCTCGATCCCGGAGTTCCTTTTTTGGAGTTGTCCACCCTGGCCGCCCATGAGGTTTATGACACCGAGGTGCCGGCCGCTGGAGTGGTCACTGGTATCGGACAAATTCATGGCCGCCAAGTGATGATTATCGCCAACGATGCCACCGTCAAAGGTGGTACCTATTTTCCCATCACCGTTAAAAAGCATTTGCGGGCTCAGGAAATAGCCAAGGAAAACCGTCTGCCGTGCATCTATCTGGTGGACTCCGGTGGAGCTTTCCTGCCCTTGCAGGCGGATGTTTTTCCTGACCGGGACCACTTTGGGCGCATCTTCTACAATCAGGCCACCATGAGCGCCCTGGATATTCCCCAAATCAGCGCTGTGCTGGGCAGTTGCACCGCCGGTGGTGCCTACGTACCGGCCATGAGCGACGAGGTTGTCATCGTCAAGGAGCAGGGCACCATCTTCCTGGGGGGGCCACCTCTGGTGAAAGCCGCTACCGGTGAAGAAGTGACGGCAGAAGAACTGGGTGGCGGCGATGTGCACACGCGCATCAGCGGAGTTGCCGATCATCTGGCCAACGACGATGCCCACGCTCTGCGCATTGTGCGCGACATCGTGGAAAACCTGGGACCGGTGCGCACAGTAACCATCCCCTGCAGCGTACCCGAACCGCCTCATTTTGATCCCGAAGAACTGTACGGAGCGGTGAGCCACGACCCCAAGTTTCCTTTTGATATGCGCGAAGTCATCGCCCGCATTGTTGACGGCAGCCGCATGCACGAATTCAAGCCCCGGTATGGCACAACACTGGTGTGCGGTTTCGCGCGCATTCACGGTTACAGTGTGGGCATCATCGCCAACAACGGCATCCTATTCAGCGCCGAAGCGTTGAAGGCGACTCACTTCATTGAACTGTGCAATGCTCGCAAGATCCCCCTGATCTTCTTGCAAAACATCACCGGGTTTATGATCGGCAAGGACTACGAGCACGGTGGCATCGCCAAGGATGGCGCCAAGATGGTCAACGCGGTGAGCAACAGCACGGTGCCCAAGTTCACCGTCATAGTGGGTGGCAGTTATGGGGCCGGCAATTATGGGATGTGCGGCCGTGCCTTCCAGCCCCGGCTGTTGCTGATGTGGCCCCAGGCCAAGATTTCTGTCATGGGTGGCGAACAGGCTTCCGGTGTTTTGCTGACCGTGAAAAAAGATCAGGTGGCCCGGCAGGGCGAAGAGTTGACCGCCGAACAGGAGAAAGCCATCGTCGATCCCATCATCGAAAAATATGAAAAAGAAGGGCATGCCTATTACAGCAGTGCCCGCTTGTGGGATGACGGCGTGATTGATCCGGTGCAGACCCGGGATATTCTGGGACTGAGTTTGGCCATGAGCTTGAACGCGCCAATTCCACCCATGAAATATGGTGTATTCCGGATGTAAGAGGATCGGTGTTTCACCAGGATCAAGCATTGCATTCAACTCCCCGAAGGGAATAGAAAGGTCCAAAATGCCCATCAGACAGGAAGCCGTGGGACGAGTGCTCGTGGTGACCATCGACAACCCCCAAGTGAAGAACGCTTTCGACAAAGCCACCATCGATGAATTGCGTCAAATTTTTGACGGCATTGCTTTTCGCGATCAATTGCCTCTGGATGCAGGGCCCGGTCCCGCCATTGGCCAGGACGGTCGGTACCGTCCCCACGTGATTGTTTTGCAGGCCGGTGGAAATGTCTTTTGTGCAGGTGCTCATCTGGGTGAAATGAAAGCCCTGGGAAAAGCGGATTATCAGGAAAATGTGGCTGCGGCCATGGATATGGGTGGCATGTTTCGTGCCGTGCGCAATTGTCCGGTGCCGGTGGTGGCTCGGGTGCAGGGCCCCGCGTTTGGTGGTGGGGTTGGCCTGGTGGCCGCCTGCGACATTGTGGTGGCTGGGCCCAAAGCCAAATTCGCTTTTTCGGAAGTGAGACTGGGCATTGTGCCGGGTGTGATCAGTCCTTTGGTCATTGATCGTATAGGACAGGCTTCGGCGCGCACCTACTTCTTGACTGGCGACACCATAGAATCGGATGAAGCTTTTGGTTTGGGATTGGTGGATAGGTTGGCCTCTGGTGGCGACGGTCCCGGTGGTTTGGATGATGTTTTGAATGCCACGGTGGATTCGTTGTTGAAAGGTGGGGCAGGCGCGCTGTCACTTTGCAAAAGTTTGCTCGAAGGGGCCCAGAGTCTGGGGTACACCCGCAGCGGTGAACTGACGGCCCGGATGATTGCCGAGGCCCGGACCAATCCCGAAGCACAGGCTGCTTTGGCGTCGTTCTTTGAGGGCCGAAATGCACCCTGGGTGGAAGATGACGCCTGGACAGGAGTTCCTGATTCGAACCACAACAAAGAGGAAGGGACCGAATGACCGAAACTGTACCCCATCAACCCATCAGTCGGGTTCTGGTGGCCAACCGAGGTGAAATCGCCGTGCGCATTATCCGCGCCTGCCGCGAAATGAACATCGGCACTGTGGCCGTCTGCTCCGAAGTGGAACAGCACGCTCTGCACTCTGAAATGGCCGACGTTTCGGTCGTCATCGGTCCTGCCGAACCAACGGAGAGTTATCTGCGTCAGGACCGCATCCTGGAAGCCGCCAAAGCCACCGACGCCGACGCTATCCATCCCGGCTACGGTTTCCTGGCCGAAAATGCCGGCTTTTCCCGGGCTTGCCGCGATGCTGGGTTTATTTTCATTGGTCCCAGCCCCGAAGTCATCGAACAGATGGGTGAAAAAACCGCTGCCCGGGCGATCATGGAAAAAGCCGGCGTGCCGGTGGTGCCTGGGGCTCTATTGCCTGACCCCGATTCTGACGGCAACTTTCCATCGGAAGAGGTCCTGGCCGCCGCTGAATCGGTGGGGTATCCTTTGATGGTCAAAGCTGCTTTCGGCGGTGGAGGCAAAGGCATGCGCCTGGTGGAGTCTGCCCAACAAATTCAGGCCGCCTGCTCGGGAGCCAGCCGCGAGGCCATGGGCGCCTTCGGCAACGGTACAATTTATCTGGAGCGCTTTATCCAGCAACCCCGGCATGTGGAATTTCAGGTGTTTGGCGACAGCCAGGGCAACGCTGTTCATCTGTTTGAACGCGAGTGCTCCATCCAACGTCGTCATCAAAAAATTATCGAAGAAACACCTTCGCCGGCCCTCAATCCTGAGTTGCGCAAAAAAATGGGACAGGCCGCTGTGGCTGCTGCCAAAGCCGTGGGGTATGAAGGTGCCGGCACGGTTGAATTTCTCCTGGACCAGGATGGCGGTTTCTATTTCCTGGAGATGAATACCCGTCTGCAGGTGGAGCATCCGGTCACCGAGCTGACCACCGGCACGGACCTGGTGCGCACTCAAATTCAAGTGGCTGAAGGCCGCACTTTGCCCTGGACCCAGGAAGATTTGACAGCCCAGGGTCACGCCATTGAGTGCCGCATCTATGCAGAAGATCCCCAGAACGGTTTCATGCCTTCCCTGGGTGAAATTTTGCTGCTGAATGAGCCGTCGGGACCAGGGATCCGCATCGACAGCGGCATTCGTCGAGGTGACGAAGTGACCATGCACTACGACCCCATGATCGCCAAGCTGAGTGTTCACGCCGGCAGCCGCCGCAACGCCATCGACCGGGCCATTGGGGCCCTCAAGCAATACGCGGTGTTGGGTGTGACAACCAATGTTGAATACCTCATCGCCATCCTTCAGGAAGGTCGGTTTGCCGACGGGGATGTGCACACCGGTTTTCTGGAAGAAGAGCTTCCCGATTGGCAGAGCAACCTGGCCGAGGACGACGACCTGGCCTTGGCCGTGGCCGCCGTGGCGGAGCACGCACGCTTGAGCAGGGGATCTGCCGCTGTGAATCATGGGGTACCGGGTGCGGATTCAGGAAATGTCGCCACCCCCTGGTCCAGTCTGGGACGCTTTCGTTTGAACGGTTTAGGCTGATACCTGGAAAGGATTTTCCTTTGCTTTTGAATTTTAGAGCCGATGAACAGGATACGACGGTGCAGGTGCGCCGTCAGGACGAGCGCTGGCTGCTGACCATCGAGGATCAGGAGATCCCTTTGGCGGCCGATCAGGACGCCAGCGGATGCTGGCTGGTGGACACCCATCAGGGTCGTCGCCGCCTCTGGGTTGCTGTGCGGGGAGATGAGCGGCTGGTCTTTTGTGATGGTCGGGTGCACACTTTTCGTCTGCCTGATCCGGAGCACGATGACGGGGCTGAAGAAGCCAGTGGGGGACCCAATGTGGTGGCCCAAATGCCTGGTAAGGTTGTGCGGGTGCTGGTGGGGCCAGGGGGAGTGGTCAAGGCCGGTCAAACCCTGGTTATTATGGAGTCCATGAAAATGGAAACAGATATTGCAGCACCCATGGATGGGGTTGTTGAAACCGTTCACGTGAGCGATGCAGAAGTTGTGGCCCAGGGGGATCTCCTGGTGACCATCATTGAAGGAGAATAAGGATGGGCAGGTCCCTGGGGGAATTGATCGCCGCTACCAAAGAGCTTAGCTCGCTGCCGTCGACCACCATGCAATTGATGAAATTGCTGGACGATGAAACCGTTGAGGCGGCCAAGGTGCTGGAAGTGATCGAACAGGATCCTTCCCTGACATCCAATCTTTTGAAGTTGGCCAACAGTGCTTTTTACGGGTTGCGGCGCCAGGTTGGCTCGGCGAGGGAGGCGCTGATCCTGCTGGGCAACCAGACCATCGTGAATATGGCTTTTGCCACCAGCATGGGTGATGTGCTGCGAGGACCATTGGCTGCTTACCGTCTGGGCCGAAACGATTTGTGGCATCACGCCTTGGGCACGGCTCTGGCGGCCACCCATCTGGCCTCTCTGTTTGGTTGCCAGGAAACCCGGGAGCGTGCCTTTACGGCTGGATTGGTCCACGATATCGGCAAATTGTTGCTCAATCGTCCTTTGAAATCAGAGTTGGATCAACTGCCCCCGGAGTGCAATTTCGAGTGTTTGCTGGATGCCGAAACTCAGATCCTGGGCTTCAACCATGCCGAAGCCGGGGCCCGTTTGGGTGAGGCCTGGAACTTTCCTCCATTCCTGGTCAATGCCATTGAGAACCATCATCAGGAACCATCTGAATCGAGTGATGAGAAACTTATTCGGACCGTCTCTGCTGCCAACCTGGTGACTTGCCATTTGGGTTGGGGTGGAGGCACAGGTCCCATCACCGAAGATAATTTTTGGGAATCGGTGACCCAATATGGTTTCGAAGAAGATGTTTTGCGAGAGTTGATTGCCAAGCTGCCCGGTGATTTGGAAGGCATGCTCAACCAGATTGGTGAAACTCTTTGAAGGTGCTTTTTGTATGCACGGCCAACAGTTGCCGCAGTCAGATGGCCGAGACCTGGGCCAGACATCTTTTTCCGCCGGACTGGAGGGTTGCCAGTGGCGGGTTGCTGACCTACCGCATCACTGAAAAAACACAGTACACCATGAAGGAGGTCGGTCTGGACATGACCGGCCAGGAAACCAAAACCATCGACACGCATGATCTGGACAGCTTTGATCTGGTGGTCACCCTCAGCGAGGAGGCCGGGCGCTTTCTGCCCTCCCTGGCCCATCCTGACCGCCACATTCGGCGGGCCATGACCGACCCCATGAGCGCCCAGGGCGAACCCGAAGTGGTTCGTCAGGCTTTTCGAACGGGACGGGATCATATCAAGACTATTGTGCAGGCCATTGTTGATGGGGTTATTGTGGCCGGATCCTGATTGGCTTGGTGATGGCCTTTTTGAAGGTCCCTTTGCCTGGCATGGTTTTTGGAAATTCGTTCCCCGGACAATTGGTATTCCACCCGCCTAATCACCTTGCCCACCATAAGATACGGAAATCCTTAAGAGCTCCGAAAATAAGCCATTTCCGCCGGGAAAGTTGGCCGGTGAAATCAGCATGAAATCCAAACAAATTATTTTCTCCACCAAATGGGGCCCAATGGGGGTTTGAAAGCTGTTTTTAGGGGTTTCAATTGTTGGAGCGTTGTCACAAAAAAAAATCACAGAAATTTCTTTGATCCAAAACCCCTTCAGGATTTATTGTCCGCGTCACCCACTAGGTACTGTGGTTGCAAAAGGCAGACGGCCCTATATGTTGGGGTTTCTTCCTCAGCGAAGATCAAGTCAAATCGCAGATTTCCTCAATTTTTCAGGAAATTTTCAAGGGTTTTCGCCCAGATTTGCAATAGAAATCGGGGCAATTGCTGCCTCCGCGTACCGGGTAAACCAGTTGATTTCAATCAGTAAAATCGCGATACAGAGGCAAAAAAATCAAGACAAACGGAGTTGGATTTTCAGAAGGATCTGAAACGAGAGAAGGGCAACATGTCTGAAGCAAAAGAAACCAAAAAAACCATGGCCGCCAATGAAGGCGGGCTGTTCGAAAAACGATCAGAGACTGCTGCTGCCCGGGTTGATGAACTCGGCCAGTCTGAAGTGGACCTTAAAGAGTTGACTGAAGATGGAGCCAGAGCTGCCCAGGAAGAGGCCCGCAGCGGCTTGGGAAACCAAAATAACCGCAAAAGCAACCAGCCCAAAGGCAAAGGCCTGACCATGGAACGGTGTTTCACTACAGAGGGTGAGCACCCCTACGACAAAATCAAATGGGAACTGCGCTCCGCCAGCATCACCAGTGACAAGGGTGAAGTTCTCTTCTGCCAGAATGACGTGGAAATTCCCGTTGAATGGTCCCAGATGGCCACCAATGTTGTGGTTTCCAAATACTTTCGCGGGGGAGAAGGCACATCCGATCGTGAACACAGTGTGAAACAGCTGATCAGCCGGGTTGCAGATACCGTCAGCGACTGGGGCATCAAGGATTCCACTTTCTGCACTCAAGAAGACGCCGAAATTTTTCGCGCCGAACTGACCCACCTTCTGGTTAACCAGTATGCCGCCTTCAACTCACCCGTTTGGTTCAATGTGGGCGTTGAAGAGACACCCCAGTGTTCGGCCTGTTTCATCAATGAGGTGAAAGACAGCATGGCCAGCATACTGGACCTGGCCAAGACCGAAGGCATGTTATTCAAATACGGCAGTGGCACCGGCAGCAACCTTTCAACTTTGCGCTCCAGCCGGGAGAGTCTCTCGGCCGGTGGTATCGCCAGTGGTCCCGTTTCCTTCATGCGCGGATTTGACGCCTTCGCCGGTGTCATCAAGAGTGGCGGAAAAACCCGTCGGGCGGCCAAGATGGTCATCCTGAATGCCGATCACCCGGACATCGAAGAATTCATCGAGTGCAAGGTCAAAGAAGAGAAAAAAGCCTGGGCCCTGATGGATCAGGGATACGATGGCAGCTTCAACGGCGAGGCCTACAACTCGGTCTTCTTCCAGAACAGCAACAACTCCGTGCGGGTGAACAACGCCTTCATGCGGGCCGTTGAAACCGACGACGAATGGACCACCCACGCCGTGACCGATGGCCGTCCCATGGATACCTACCGAGCCCGTGACCTGATGCAGAAAATCGCTGAAGGAACCCACATGTGCGGCGATCCCGGCATGCAGTTCGACACCACCATCAACGACTGGCACACCTGCTCGAATACGGCGCCCATCATGGCTTCGAATCCCTGCAGCGAATACATGTTCCTGGACAACTCCGCCTGCAACCTGTCGTCCTTGAACCTGATGAAATTCCGTACCGAAGACGGGGAATTCGACGTCCAATCGTTCCGCCACGCCAGCCGGATGATGACCCTGTCCATGGAAATTCTTGTGGGCAACAGCAGCTACCCGCGTGAGGAAATTGAAGAAAATAGCCATGTTTACCGCCCTCTGGGATTGGGTTACGCCAACCTGGGCGCCCTGCTCATGGATCGCGGCCTGCCTTACGACAGCGATCAAGGGCGTGACTACGCCGCAGCCATCACTGCCCTGATGTGCGGGCAGGCTTACCTGACCAGCGCCGAAATTGCCCGTCAAATCGGCACTTTTGACGACTACGATCGCAACCGCGAGCCCATGCTCAACGTGATTCGCAAGCACCGGGCCGCAGTGGGCAAAATCAACGCCAACCGCGTTCCCGAAGACCTGCTGGACGAAGCGGAAAAAGTATGGCGCGAAGCCTATGCTTTGGGCCATGACTATGGCTACCGCAACGCCCAGGTCACCGTGCTGGCTCCCACCGGCACCATCGGTTTCCTGATGGATTGCGACACCACCGGTGTGGAACCCGACCTGGCTTTGGTCAAATACAAGAAGATGGTCGATGGCGGCATGATGAAAATCATCAACAACACCGTACCTCATGCCCTGGAAAAACTGGGCTACAGCGACGAAGAAGTTGAAGCCATTGTTGAATACATCAACAAGCACGAGACCATCGAAGGCGCTCCTGAACTGAAGGACGAACACCTTCCTGTTTTCGACTGCGCCTTCCGCCCGGCCAATGGCGAGCGGTCCATCCAATACATGGGCCACTTGCGCATGATGTCGGCGGTGCAGCCATTCCTCAGCGGTGCCATCAGCAAGACGGTGAACCTGCCCGAGGAGGCCACAGTAGAAGACATCTCCGAGACCTACCTCGAAGCCTGGAAGATGGGCCTCAAAGCCGTAGCCATTTATCGTGACAACTCCAAGCGTCTGCAACCGCTGAGCACAGGTAAAAAGGCCGAAGAGAAGAAAAAGGTCGAGCTGCTCTCGCCTCCCAAGCCCGCCAGGGTTCGTCTGCCGGACGAACGCCAGGCTGTGACCCACAAGTTCAGCATCAGCGGACACGAGGGTTACATCACCGTGGGTATGTATCCCAACGGCAAACCAGGTGAGATGTTCATCTCCATGGCCAAGGAAGGCTCCGTGGTCAGTGGTCTGATGGACAGCTTTGCCACCAGCGTTTCGATCATGCTGCAATACGGCGTGCCCTTGCAGGTTCTGATCAACAAGTTCAGCCATGCCCGTTTCGAGCCTTCGGGCTTCACCAGCAACCGGGAAATCCCCATTGCCAAATCGGTGATGGATTACATCTTCCGCTGGATGGATCTCAAGTTCGGCGAACATCTCGGTGATGCCGACGGCACTGTGGCCGATGGGGCCGCCGATGCCAAAGAAGCTGCCGTGTTGAAAGATGCCGAAGCGCAAGTCACCAACGGAGTCAAAGCCATGGCTGCAGCCAGCGGTGGAACGACCCGCATCACCATGGAGGCGGAAAAGACAGTCTTCCGGCAACAATCCGACAGTCCTCCCTGCCCTGAATGTGGTTCGGTGACTGTGCGCAGTGGTGCTTGTTACAAGTGTCACAATTGCGGCGCGACCACCGGCTGCTCCTGACAGATAAGCATACGTTTCAATCGAGAATTGAACTCGACGGAGCGAGCATTTGGCAACGGACTGCCAAGAAACCCGGCGGGAAGGGAATCCCGCCGGGTTTTTTTCAAATTTTTTGATTTGCCAACCAACAGGGGCTTTTCATAGGTTTAAGGGACGAAAAACCCGGCGAGTATCCGAGGCCCTTTGAAAGAGCATCCCAATGAGAATTGAAGCCCTTACTTTTTTCCGGTTCATTGCAGCCCTCACGGTGGTCTTTTTCCATTTCGGTCGAGCCTTGAAAGTCCCCGATTTTATGGCCCCATTCCTGACCCTGGGCCCGGAAATGGTCACTTTCTTTTTTGCTCTTTCCGGTTTTGTGATGATGGTTGCCAGCGCCAAAAAAGACAGCCTTTCAACTAAAGATTATTACATCGCGAGGATCGCCCGCATTTATCCCGTCTATCTGGTGGCTCTGGTCTGGGCAACAACCCTATATTTTGGTCACATTTTTTCCCGTGGATACGGCTTCAACAACCTGAAGGCTTTTTTCCTGAGCCTCACCCTGACTCAATCCTGGTTTCCGCCCTACCCCTTGTCTCTCAATGATCCGGCCTGGTCCCTGTCGGTGGAAGCCTTCTTCTACCTGTGTTACCCACTGCTGTTGTTTGTGATTCGAAAAAGTGGTATTTCCGGCAAAGGTTTTGCAGCCATTGCGGTAGTTTTCTATTTTGCAACCCAGGCAGTTCTCTCGAATTTGATGGGCCCCATGTTTTACCGCGGCTTTCCTTCGGTGGCCCACGATCTGCTGTACTATTTTCCTTTGTCGCACTTTTGCAGCTTTGTACTCGGAGTGGCCGGTGGACACATCTTTGTGCGCAACCCGGAACGGTTTCACAAACCGGGAACGGGGAGATTTGTCTTTTTCCTGGTGGCGTTGCTGGCCACCTCGGCGGCCCTGCATTTTCAGGCCCAGATTGGTCAATGGTCCGAAGTGCCTTTGGCTTTTGATGCCAGTTTCTATTCCCTGCTGTTCATTATCTTTGTGATGAGTGTGGCCTATTCAGACAACATCATCACCCGCTTCTTATCCTTGAAGCCGTTTGTGCTGTTGGGAAATGTCAGCTATGCCCTGTATATTTTGCAGAAGCCGGCTTTTACGGTTTTTCATAATCACATCGCCACCAAGGTTGGTTCCACACCCGAGCGGCAGTTTCCCGTTTTCATCGTCCTGTTGATCCTGATATCCATTGCTGCGTATTACTTTATCGAAAAACCTGGGAAGAAGCTGGTTTTCAAACTGTTTTCCCGGTAGAATAATGGGGAAATGGATTCGCAGGAACGACAGGAGGTCGTTCTGATTTTCACGGAACGAAAGATGGACCGATGTCTTGCACGACCCGATTTTCCCACCGCTGGAATATTACCGTTCTGAGTTTTGCCCTGATTATTCTTCTGCCCGGACTGCTTTGGGCCCAAACCCCCAGCCGCAAAGATTGGAACAACGAGGCGGACACCATGAAGAGTGCCATCGGGCTGCATTATGGCCAGCTGGCTGGTCATGGTGTGTCTTTCCGTTTTCCGGTTACCTGGTGGCTGTATGCTCAAGTTGGTGGTGGCATTTGGCATGTTTCGGAGGATGAAAAACACAACCTCGGGTTTGAACTCAACTATATTTTGCGTCAGGATGATAAGCTGAGATTGTACGTGGGTGCGGGTATGGGATATTTTTATCATCGTGAGATGGTTGGTCATTCGGGAGATGGAGAGATTTGGGAGAAGAGTGAGGATTGGAATATTGGGGGGGGAGTTGGGGTGGAGTATTTAGTGGGGACTCGGTGGGCTGTGCAGGGGGAGTTGGATTTTGCTCATTTGGGAGATAGTGGGGATATTAAGGTAATTCCCCAAGCCGGTATCCATTACTACTGGTAGGTTGTGCCGCGGAGAATGTTGCTGGCCCCAAACTCGGTCTGATTTTTGACGAATTCAGAGAAATTCCCCATAAATGATACTGGAAATTAGCAGGTTTTTAGGCCAGCAACATTCTCCGCGGCACAACTAATGGGACTCAAGGGTGGGGTATGTCCTCCTGGTCTTGGGTATCAATTTCAAAAGAATCCATCTCTTCCTGGGTGAACATTTCATGTTCCGGCATAGGCGCTGGCGCAATGCTGTCTTCACGGCAAGCTGTCATTCCAAGGATCAAGAGAATGCTGGCGATTTGAATGATGGATTTGCGAATCATGAAACTCTCCTTTTGAATTGGAATCTTAATTGTGACAACTGTGGGGTCCATGAAATGGACTGTTGTATCTCCTGGTTGTCGTCTGCCTTGGGAAGGCATGTTTTGGTCCATATTCTGTTCAAAAACCTAAGTAATTGATTGGCAGTGCCTTATGTCATTCAGATAGAATTTCTGGTAAAATTAACGCAAGAAATCTTAAGATAAATGGCGATTTGTTCCATTTGAGATTGAAAAAAATGAATCATGGATCTTTTTTGAAACAAAATTGAAACACTGACAAAACAAAAATAATAACAATTAGCAATGAACATTCTGGTTTGAATGTCTCGTAACCAACAGCAATCAAGGCAAACCAAGGAAATTTCTTCCAGCAGGATCGTCCATGGTTATGGCATGGTTGATATGGTATGGTTCGTTTTTGGCACTATCCCAGGCAAACCATATTTTGACCACCGGATACCACGGATATCCCCGTATCCAAAAGGAAAAAATTGAACCACCAAAAAATCACCAACCTATCATCTGCTCAAAATTCCTGGTGTCTCTACGACTGGGCCAACAGTGCCTTTGCCACTACGGTGATGGCTGCTCTTTTCCCCCCATTTTTTAGCAGCCTGGCCCAGGTGGCCGGCGCCTCTCCCAATGAAGCTACAGCCTACTGGGGTTACATCACCGCAGGCACCTTACTGGTCATTGCCCTGTGCGCTCCGGTTTTGGGAGTGATTGCCGACCTCGGTGGCACACGCAAACGTTTCCTGGCCTACTTTGCGCTTGGGGGCATCTTTGCTACGGCCCTCATGTCTACTCTCGGCGAAGACACTTGGCGCGCTGCCGCGGTGCTCTATGTGCTGGCCAATTTCGGCTTTTCCGGGTCTTTCATCTTCTACGAATCATTGCTCCCACAATTGGCCTCGGGCAAGGAGATGGACCGGCTTTCCAGCCGGGCCTATTCGCTGGGTTATGCCGGAGGTGGGTTGCTCCTAATCCTCAACCTATTGATGGTGACGAAACCGGAATGGTTCGGCATGCCATCCACCGCTTTTGCCGTTCGGGCCTCCTTCGTGACCGTGGCCTTGTGGTGGGGTGCTTTCTCCATACCATTGTTTCGCAATGTACCGGAACCCAGGTTTGTTGCTTCGGATTCCGACTCTGCCAATCCTGGCGGCATTCGCCCAGACCTCCGCACCACATTCGCCCGTCTGGCCCAAACCTTTCGGGAGATCAGGAGCTACCGGCAACTCACACTTTTTTTGGCTGCCTACTGGATCTACAATGACGGCATCGGCACTATTGTCAAGATGGCCACAATTTACGGGGCCGAAATAGGCATCGGCATGACTCATCTGATGGGCGCTCTTGTGCTCACCCAGGTTGTTGGTATCCCTTTTGCCCTGCTTTTTGGCCGGCTGGCCGGTCGGATCGGAGTTCGGCAGGCCATCCTTTTGGCCCTGGCCATTTATGGGATGATCAGCATTGGTGGTTTCTTTTTGGCCAACGCAACGCATTTCTACATTTTGGCCGGTTTTGTGGGTGTGGTGCAGGGTGGTGCCCAGGCTCTCAGCCGATCGCTCTTTGCCAGCATGGTGCCCCGTCATCGCACTGCCGAATTTTTTGGTTTCTACTCCACCAGCGGTAAGTTGGCCGGAGTGGTGGGGCCGTTGGTGTTCGGATTGGTGGGCCATTTGACGGGCACCAGCCGCTTGGGAATCCTGTCCCTGATCGTCTTTTTTGCCTTGGGGGGCTGGTTGTTGGCCAAAGTGGATCCCGAAGCGGGGCGCAAGGCTGCCCGACAGGCGGAAACTGATGCTGGATTTGTATTTGCAGATTCAGAAGAATTCTGATTTTATCTTTCAATATCCCTCGCCTGAAATGGCACTCGACTATACCTTGTGGCAAACAACGCTCAGAGCCCGGAAGGATCAAACCCATGGCTGTCTCCGAAATGCCCCAAATTACCCAGGATCCCATGTATCAGCATTTGCGCATGGACGATACCCAGTCTTTCAATGCCATGAAAGAGGCGGGCAAAACCTGCGAACTGGTCTGTGTGAATTTGCGTGGTCTGGATATGCGTGGACTCGACGCCGCCGGCCTCGATTTTACGGACAGTTACATGCGCAATGCCGATTTGAGAGGCATCGATTTCCGGGAAGCCATTCTCGAAGGAGTGAACATCCGGGGGGCAAAAATCAGCGGCACTTACTTTCCGGCCGAACTAACGGCCGAGGAAATCACCATGTCCCTGGAACATGGAACCCGGTTGCGCTGCTGTCCGGTGCGAAAGAAGATTCTTAAAGATGGCTG
>JAUUYW010000185.1 GCA_030590265.1 Candidatus Krumholzibacteriia bacterium | reverse complement strand
GACCATGGCCTGGACTTCATCCAGCCGACTGTTCCAACCGGTGTAAAGATGGTTGTTCATGCGCACCGCCTGGTGGCCGCGGATTTTCCGGATACGGGCGGCGTCTTCCGAATGGCGGCAGAGCACCATACCACCATCGCCAATGCCGGGCAGGTTCTTGGTGGGGTAGAAGCTGAGGGTGCTCATGCGCCCGAACGAACCCATGGGTTGGCCTTTGTAAAGAGTGCCGAAGCCCTGGGCCATATCCACCACCACCTGCAGGTTGTGTTTATCGGCGATGGCGTTGATGGGGTCCATATCACAAGGGGCACCGAAGATGGGCACGGGCATGATGGCCCGGGTCTTGTCGGTGATGGCCGCCTCGATGCAGGCAGGGTCAATGTTCAAGTCCCCGGCCCGGATGTCCACCATCACTGGCACGGCATCCAACAGGATGATCGCTTCGATGGTGGCGTCAAATGTATAAGGAGTGGTGATGACTTCGTCACCAGGTCGGACTCCGGCCATGGCCAGGGCCAGGAACAAGGCGCTCGAACCAGAGGCCACGCCCACACCTTCGTCCACGTTGCATTGCTGGGCCAGGTCTTTTTCCAGGGCATCGACTTCCTGACCCAGGATGTAGTGTCCGGACATCAGAAATTTTTCAAACTTTTCCATGATCTCGTCTTTGCAGGGGATCATGGGCGTAATCAGATCATAGCGACCAATGCGTTTTTTGCTGGAGGGGGCCATTCCATCCTCTTTTTCAATTCCATGGGGGAACCGATGACCGATTCCCCCACAAATGTCTTCAACCAAAAGTATACGACTGAGCCGCCACCCTCCTGAGGATCAACCTAGGTTGTGGTCTGGTCGGCTCGACCGAAACAATCGTACTTGAATCCGGATTTTTCCAGATGTTCGCGATCATACACGTTTCGGCAGTCAAGGAAAGCATTTCCTGACATGGTTTCCTTGAGCCAGGCAAAGTCCAGCATACGGTATTGATTCCACTCTGTCACCAGAATACACAGGTCCGCCTTTTCACAGGCATCGTATGGGGATTTGCAATAAGTGAGGTCATCGTGGAACATTTTGAAGTTGTCCATGGCGGCGGGATCGTGTCCCCGCACCTGGCAGCCTTTTTCATTGAGCAGCCGCACAATATCCAGGGCGGGAGCACTGCGGATGTCGTCCGTATTGGGTTTGAAGGCCAGTCCCAGCAGGGCAACGGTTTTTCCAGAAAGGTCGCCAACCAGGGCCTCGGCCTTGGCCAGAGCCCGACCGGGCAAGTCTGCATTCACACTAATGGCCGCCTTGACGATGGACATTTCACTGCCCGCCTCCTCGGCGATGTGAACGATGGCGTTGGTATCCTTGGGCAGACAACTGCCGCCAAAACCCAGTCCCGCATGCAGAAATTTCGGTCCGATGCGCTTGTCCAGACCCATGCTTTTGGCCACATCGGAAATGTCCGCGCCAACCTTCTCGGCAAGCTTGGCCATTTCGTTGATGAAGCTGATTTTCACGGCCAGGAAACTGTTGCTGGCGTATTTGATCAGCTCGGCTGTTTCAATGTTGGTGCGGACGATGGGCGTATCGAGCAAAAACAGGGGCCGATAGATTTCGCGCAGAATCTCTTCACTGCGATCGGTTTCCACCCCAATAACCACCCGGTCCGGGCGCATGAAATCTTCAATGCTGGAACCCTCCCGCAGGAATTCGGGATTGCTGGCCAGATCAAAAGGCACAGGTTGTTTTTGAGCTTCCCGGATGACCTTTTCCAATTTGCGGGCGGTGCCCACCGGCACGGTGCTCTTGGTGACGATGACTTTGTATTCGGTCATCAATTCGCCAATTTCCTTGCCCACGTTCATGACGTATTGCAGGTCGGCCTCGCCGGACTCGGACATGGGGGTCTGCACGGCGATGAGGATGATCTGCGCATCCTTCATTCCCTCTGCCAGCTTGGTGGTGAAGGACAAACGTCCTTCTTCCACGTTTTTCAGGACCAAACGATCCAGATTCGGTTCGTAGAAAGGAATTTCCCCCTTGAGCAAACCATCAATTCGTTCCTGGTTGATGTCCACGCAAGTGACGTGGTGACCAAAATCCGCCATGCAGGCTCCTGAAACCAAACCGACATATCCTGTGCCAACCATGCAAATCCGAATCATGAATATTCCCTCCGAGCCTCATCAAGGAGGCTGCCAAGTGTTGTGGTCAGATCCCATTCGGGCTGCCAACCGGTGTCTCTGCAAAGTTTTGAGTTGTCTCCGATCATTATCGGAGTATCGGCCGGGCGCACCAGGTTTGGGTCCTTGCGAACCGTGATGGCGCAACTGGCCAGACCGATCATCGTTTCCAGTCCATATTGTATCGTCACCGATTGGCCGGAGCTTACATTATATATTTCCTCAGGATAGCCTTCTTTCATCAGCAGACGATAGGCGTCCACCACATCCTTGACGTGAAGGAAGTCCCGCACCACAGAAGTATCTCCGGTCAGAATTTCTGAAGGCCCTTTACCCGCTTCGGCCGCTGCGATTTGTCGGGCAAAAGAAGGAAACACAAAACGAGAATCCTGACCCGGCCCGGTGTGACTGAAGGAGCGTACAGCGATGAGGGGCAAATTCCAGGCCCGCACATACTGCCTGCACAAGAGAGTTTGACTGACTTTGCTCACTGCATAGGGGCTCTGGGGATTCAGGGGAGTGTCTTCAGTCAGAGGGTAAGCCGAAGGATCCTGGGGACCATACTCTTCACACGAGCCCACAGACAGGATCACCGGATGTTCGGTGGCCGGCAGGGCTCGCACAGCCTCCAGCAAATTCAGGGTGCCGAGCACATTGCTGCGAAAAGTTTCTCCCGGATGCTGGAAGCTGTAAGCCGCCGAACTCTGGGCGGCCAGATGGTAGATCATCACCGGTTTGGCATGATTCACCAAATCGAGAATCGGCGCCGCTTGCTCCAAATCCAATGCCAAGTAGGTGAAAGTACCGGCCGGGCCCTGGTAACGGACGGATCCGTTATAATCAGGGTCACCGTCAATTTGCTGGAACTCCCCAATGCTTTGGGGGAGGGCTTCGCCCGGATCATGCTTGCCCAGGCCAATAACATCGAGGCCCGCCAGCAACAGGCTATGGGTCAGGTGCAAGCCCACAAAACCAAGGGCTCCGGTGACAAGGTTGATGGGGCGATCCTGGGTCATTGGTACCATGTCCTAACCATTCATCAATCGGAGCCACTCTTTGTAGATGCAGACATCCATCAGAACATCGAGCCCCGCTGCGCTGGCCTCGGCGCCTGCTTCAGGGTTGATGACCTGTTCCTGCAGCCAAACACATTTGTCACCCCGGTTGATGGCCTCCTCGACAATGGGGCCGACCTGGTCGCTGCGGCGGAAAATATTGACCACATCCACCGTGCCTGGCACGTCTTTCAGGGAGGGATAAATTTCCAGACCCAGCACCGATTCCTTCAAAACCGGATTGACCCCGACAACCTCAAAGCCCTGTCCCAACAGGAAGCGGGCGATGCCGTGGCTGGCTCTATCTTCTTTGGCGCTGATACCGATGACCGCAATTCGTTTCATTTCGGTAAGGATGGTTTTTACGCGCTCATCGGGAGGATTGTTGAAGGTGGCATTGCCAGAATTTTGCATGTCGGACATAATATTTTCCTTTCATAAATCAGGCTGGTCATAGCGTTAGGCGCTTTCAATTTAAACCCGGCTGGCAAGCCGCACAAGTTAAGTTAGGGGGCCAATATTCCCCGTCCCACAGCAAAAAAACGACAAATGGTAAATTTTGCTTTTAATAATGTAAAAAATCGAGTAGGATCTGCAAGTCGAGCAGTGCTCGCTTAACAATTCATGGCAAAGTACCTAACTCCTGGAGGGGTTCAATTCCGTGATGGAATTGCTGGAGGAAAATCATGCAGATTAAAAGAGCTCTCGTTTTTATTATTCTGGCCATTAGTTTCACCCTCGTTTCATCAGTATCAGCCCAAACTCTTCGTTTTGACCCTGATCCCTACTTCCCCGTTGATGAACAGTTCACCCTGCCGCTCCTGTTGGAAGCCGGTGGACTGGATGTCAAGGGTGTGGAATGCATCATCACCTTTGATTCTGCCCTGGTCTCCTTGGAAAGCATCACCCCGGGACCCTGGTACAGCGAAAGCGGGCAGGAGTTCTTTTTCTGGGATTACACGGAACCCGGCACCTCTGTCCTTCATTTTGCCTCGGCCATGCTCGATGGTACCAACAACACCGATGGCGCCATTGCCCTTTGCCATTTCTCCTTCGTGGGTTTTGGTTCCTGTGACCTGGTTTTCACCGAGGCTAATGTTCGCGATGCGAACAACGAACCACTTTCGTTTGCTCTGGACAACGGGTTGATCGTTCTGGACCAGGCTATTAATACTGAACCGGTGCAGTTCAGCACCTTGAAAGCGATTTATCGCTGATATAGGCACGAAGACTGCTTATGCGGGCTCAGACAATGGTGTTTGGGCCCATTTTGTGTGCGGGATATTTTTCGGATTTTTCTTCACCCAACGCGGCTCATGATATACAATTAATGAATAGCCATTCAGTAAGGTCCTGGCTCTCCTCTTGTTGAGCCTCCAGACGGAAGGTGTTTTCGTGAGTCCCCTATTCATGTCCCTCCTGCTTTTCTGTGCCATGTCGCTCTTTGCCGGTACAATGGCCGATCGTTATTGGTTGTTGCGGGCTGGTGAAAGAGAGAATCGAAACGACCGCCTGGTCGCCCGCTTTCGGGCGTTGCTGAGCATTGGCTTTGGCCAGAAGCGGCTGCTTTACGAAAAGGGCGCCGGCTGGATGCATGTGGCCATTTTTATTGGGTTCCTGGTTGTTTCCCTGCGCACAGTGACCCTGATTGGGCGTGGATACGATCCTCATTTTAATCTGCCATTTTTTGATGGGCCTGTCGGTCTTGCTTATGCAGTGGTGAAAGACACTTTTGCCCTGATCATTTTGCTGGCTCTGGCCTATGCTGCTTTTCGTCGTTTGGTTGTCAAACCCGAACGCCTGCATCTGAGCGTGGAGGCCAACCTCATCCTGTTGTGGATCGCATCTTTGATCGCCAGCGATCTGCTGGGTGATGCGGCCGCCCTCAGGCTGGATCCAGGCAACCATGAACACGGTTACGCCTGGTTGTCCACGGCCCTGAGCGGCCTGTTTGCCGGCAGTGAAACAGCCACGGTGCAAACCTGGTTCAATATAATGTTCTGGTTTCACAACATCGCGGTATTGGCCTTCCTCAATTTTCTGCCCTTTGGCAAGCACTTCCATGTGCTGACAGCTTTGCCGGCGGTTTTCCTGCGCCGGTTGACTCCCAGCGCGGCCCTGGAAAAGATGGAATTTGAAGGGATGGAAACCTTCGGTGTGGGCAAGCTGGAAGATTTCAGCTGGCGACGTTTTTTGGATATGTACACCTGCACCGAGTGTGGTCGCTGCAATGAAATGTGCCCGGCCGACCTCACGGGCAAACCCCTGAATCCTCGATCGATCATCGTCAATGAACGGGATCAGGCTTATGCCATGGCCGATCATCTGACGGCCGTGGGCAAGTTGAAAGGCGCTGGAAAAACCGCCGTCGCCACGGCCCTGATCGAGGCCCAGGAACGGCCGGCCCTCATTGGCGAGGTCAACGATGAAGAGGCCATCTGGGCCTGCACCACTTGCGGTTATTGCCAAACCCACTGCCCGGTGATGATCGACCATATTCCCAACATCGTCGACCAGCGGCGTCATCTGGTGATGATGGAAGCCAAGGTGCCGAGTGTTTTGCAAGGTGCGCTCAAGGGATTGGAGAACAACAGCAATCCCTGGAATGTCAGCGCCGCCGGTCGTGAAGACTGGATTGGCGAGCTGGAAGTGCCGCTCTTGCGGGACAAAGGCACTGCCGAATACCTGCTCTTTGTGGGGTGCGCCGGTAGTTTCGACAGCCGCAACGTTGAAGTGATGCAAGCCCTGTGTGTGTTGCTGAACGAAGCCGGGGTGGACTACGCGGTGCTGGGCACTGAAGAAGGTTGCTGTGGTGATCCTGCTCGACGGGTGGGACATGAGTATCTGTTCCAGATGCAAGCTCCCCAGAACATCACCACCTTCCAGAAATACAAGGTGGGCAAGGTTGTCACCGCTTGTCCTCATTGTTTCAACATGATTGCCAACGAGTATCCTGATTTTGGTTTGGCCGATGTGGAGGTCATTCATCACAGCGAACTGCTGAGTGAACTGGTGGACAAAGGCAAGTTGAAACTCAAAGGCGGCGAGAAAACCAAGGTCACTTTCCACGACTCCTGTTACCTCGGCCGTCACAACGATATCTACGATGCTCCGCGCAAGGTTCTGTCGGGCATTGACGGCATCGAGCAGATTGAAATGCCGCGCAACAAACGTGAGGGTTTCTGCTGTGGCGCCGGTGGCGGTCGCATGTTCATGGAAGAGGATATTGGCACACGCATCAACCACAACCGCATCGATGAAGCGGCTGAGACCGGGGCTGATGAGGTGTGCACCGCCTGTCCGTTCTGTTTGACCATGCTGGGTGATGCCATCAAGGAAACCGAGCGCAGTGACAGCTTGCGGGCCCGTGATATTGCCGAGGTGATGCTGGAGAATCTGGAGAGGTAGATTTTAAGCCAGTTGCCAAATGGGCTTTCTTCTGGTATGAATCTGGCAATTAATTATCTGTGGCCCGTTGCTGACGGGCCGTTTTCCCAAACGATCATCAAATAGTTTCCGGAGTCCTTT
>JAUUYW010000136.1 GCA_030590265.1 Candidatus Krumholzibacteriia bacterium | reverse complement strand
GTTCCGTAAAAGGGAAGAGTATTTGGAGGTTCCCATCATTGTGGTGACGGCAAAAGATCTCTCTGAGGAAGACCGGTTCCGCCTTTCCGGTGGTGTCCATCAAATCATTCAGAAAGGCGCCTTTTCCCGCGAAAAGTTCCTGAAAGATGTCCGACTCCTCGTGAACCAGCACGATCCCGATAGTGACGAAAACCACAACAAAGTTGGAGAGTAAAAATGGCCAGGATTCTCCTCGTTGAGGACAATGAAATGAACCGCGACATGCTGTCGCGAAGGTTGATCAAGAAGGGTCATGAGGTGATCATCGCTGTGGACGGCCAGGAAGGTCACGACATGGCCCACCAAGTTGAACCCGAGCTCATCCTGTTGGACATGAGCCTGCCAATCATGGACGGATGGGAGGTGGCTCGCCTGCTGAAAGCGGACGACAACACCAAAGATATTCCCATCATCGCCTTGACGGCCCATGCCATGGCCGGCGATCGCGAAAAATCCCTCGAAGCTGGATGCGATGAATACGATACCAAACCGGTGGATTTCAAGAGACTTCGCGGCAAGATCGACGCCATTCTGGACAAAGGGTGATTGTGAACACCGAGCACCTGGAAATACTCAAAAAGGGAAAAACATTCTGGAACGAATGGCGACAGGCCAATCCGGGAATCAAGCCCGACCTGGCAGAAGTGGATCTCAGCGAAAGTGATCTGTCCGGATTCAACTTCAGTGAAACCGATTTGTCTGGTACCGACCTTTACCAGGTCAACTTGAGCGAGACCAACTTGAAATTGGCCAACCTGCGAGGAGCTGATCTTTCCGGTTCAAATCTTTCCAACTCCGATCTGTATAAGTGTGATTTTGGTGAAGCCTTCCTGACCGAGGCCAATTTCTCCGAGGCCTATGCCGGTGCTGTCAATTTCAAGGGTGCGGATCTGCGAGGTGTTTCTTTCGAAGGGGCAAATCTGACCGAGGCTGACTTCCGGAAAGCGAATATGATGGGAGCCCGCCTCAAAAAAGCCGATCTGACACGGTGCAACATGACCCACACGGATCTCCGGCATGTGGATTTCGAAGGTGCCCAGTTGGTGGAAATGGAGTACGGAGATTCCAAAGCCATGCGAGGCAATTTCTTCGGAATTCGAGGACTGGAGTCCACCTCCGGGAATGCCCTCTTTGTCAGGGAGGCCAAGGACCAGGATTACCTGGACACCATGGAACATCAGATTTCCCGAATGCCCTCAGGATCAGCCAAGTTCATTAAAAGCACTTTTTTCCGGGCGTGGGGCTTGATCAATTTTGGCCGCAGCCTGATCGCTCCCGTGTATTTTGCTGCGGGGTTCGTCTTGCTGTTCGGGTTCATCTTCTCCCTGGACATGATGCTCGATTGGGGGCTGTTCGATTTTGAAGGGACATCTCGCAGTTGGTTGACTCCCTTCTATTTCTCAGTCGTCACTTACACAACACTCGGATACGGCGACGTCACCCCTTTGCACCTGGTCGGTGAAATTCTGGTCATCATTGAAGTCATTTTGGGATACACGACCTTGGGCCTGGTGCTTTCAATCCTGGCCAACAAGGTCGCCAGACGCAGTTGAAGGAAGTCATGATGAATACGAATCAGGAATCGCTGGATTTCAGCATGAGATTGGCCGACCTGCGCCATGATCTGCGCACTCCCGCAGGACACGTCATGGGATATGCAGAAATACTCGAGGAAGAATTCGAGGATCAGGATTGTCCCGAGGTTCTGACACAACTATCCAACCTGCAGAAATGCGGCGAACAATTGATCGACCTGATCGATGAGCATCTTGGTGTGACTACTGCAAATATTTCCGAGGTGATGACCAAGAAGGTGGGTGACATTTTAGCAAAACCATTGGCCTCGATCAAGGTGTCCTGCCAGATCCTTCACCCTTTGTTGGCAGACACCGATGGACTGCCTGACCTGGAGAAAATCGACCGTGCGGCGGAAAACCTGGCCGACCTTCTTGGAAAAATCCCCGAAGCACTTTCCGAACCAGCAAGGCCAGTTGCCGAAATATCGAAATCCGAGCTGCCTATCGATTCTGATCATCCCGGCGCCTCTCATCTGGGTGAGGAAGGTGTCATACTCATTGTGGACGACAACGAAGCCAATCGGGACCTTTTAGGAAGGAAGCTCGTTTCACAAGGCTACTCCCCAGTGAGCGTTGATAGCGGAGAGGCCGCGTTGGAATACCTCAAATCCGCCGAGGTCGACATGATCCTCCTGGACATGATCATGCCTGGGCTCAGTGGGGCCGAGGTTCTTCATTCATTGAAGAACGATGCCGCACTTAAAAATATCCCCGTCGTCATGCTGTCTGCACTTGATGACATGGAGAGGGTCATTCAATGCATTACCATGGGAGCTGAGGACTATCTTTTCAAGCCGGCCAACCCCGTCCTTCTCAAGGCACGAATCAGTGCGACTTTGGAAAAGAACCGTCTTCGCAAACAATTGGCGCCCCGGCTGCAAGTCTTCATCTCCTCGCCCAGTGATGTCGATCCGGAACGAGCCCAGGCCAAGCGAGTCATCGACCGGCTCAACGTAGAACTGGCGGGGAAAGTATTCATGATCCCGGTATTGTGGGAGGATGAACCCCTTCGCGCCTCGGAAACAGCCCAAACCCAGATTGTCGCTCCAAGGGACACCGACATCTATATCGGGATTTTCTGGTCGAGAATGGGGACCATGTTGCCGGAAAATATTCGCAGGCCCGATGGGACTCGTTATGGGTCCGGCACCGAGTTCGAGTTTGAGGACGCCCTGGCCGGTCATGATGAAAACAAGCGGCCTGAGATTCTGGTTTACCGGAAAACCACCCAACCCACAGTTGTATTGGATGATCGCAGCACAATTCTTGATCGGCTGGACCAGAAGGAAAGGCTGGAACAATTCATTCGCCAGTGGTTCTCCACTGAAGATGGGATGAGCATTGCCCGGGTGTACCATGCTTTTGAATCGGTGGATCAATTCGAAGATACTTTCGAGGGTCATCTGAGGAAATTAGCTCTGCAGATTGTAGAGAATAGGCCAGTCTGATGATTGGCGCTAAAAAACAACGAACCCCCCAACCGGAGTCTGGTTGAGGGCTGTTAAACAACCACACTCCAGCGGTAGGGGGCTCGTATTTTTGGTTCCGCAATGATTCAACGCGACAACAGCCTTACAATCAGGCCATAGCCTGCAAAGCCGCCGTCACTTTCATCACAAAACCATCTTCATCCACATCCAAAACAACCGTATTTTCCGGCCGCAAATCCCCGGCCAAAATCAAATCCGCCAAGCGATCCTGAACCTCGCGCTGAATCACCCGCTTGACCGGTCGTGCCCCAAACTGAGGATCAAAACCCTCAGCCGCCAGCCGCGCCACAGCAGCATCGGTAGCATCCAGTCTCAACTCCTGCTCCTTCAGATCACGATTCACCTTGGCCAGCTCCAGCCTCACGATCCCGGCAATGAACTCTTCACTCAAACTGTTGAACCGTACAAAGCCATCCAGCCGATTCAAAAACTCGGGCCGAAAATGCCCGCTCAGTCCCTGCAAAATAGTGCTCTCGGTGGCACCGTTTTCCAGCCCATACATGGGATCCTGGCAAAGATTGCTCGTCAGGATAACCACCGTATTGCTGAAATCAACCACCCGTCCCTTGCCGTCGGTCAGCCGGCCGTCATCCAGCAGCTGCAACAGCACGTTCATCACTTCGGGATGGGCTTTTTCTACCTCGTCCAGCAGCACCACGCTGTAGGGATGGCGCCGCACCGCTTCGGTGAGTTGCCCTCCCGCTTCGTGGCCCACATATCCCGGAGGCGAGCCGATCATGCGACTGACCGCGTGGCGCTCCATGTACTCGGACATGTCCAGCCGCACCAGCTGCGTATCGTCGCCGAACATCTGCTCGGTCAGGGCCTTGGCGAGTTCGGTTTTTCCCACCCCGGTTGGGCCCAGGAAGAGGAACGATCCGAGGGGCCGGTTCCGATCCGTCAGTCCCGCACGGGACCGGCGAATGGTGCGCGCCACCTTTTCTACGGCTTCGTTCTGGCCGACCACCCGAGCCGAGATCCTGTTCTCCAGCTCACGCAGTTTCGCCATCTCGTCCTCGACCAACCTCTGGGCAGGGATGCCGGTCCACTTGGAGACCAGCAGAGCAATGTCATCTTCCTCGACATGCTCTCTTAGCAGCGCATGAACGCCTTGAATGCGTTCCAGTTCCCCCCTGGCCGCAGATAATTCCGCCTCCAGGGTCGCTTGGGCGCTGTATTTCAACTCCGAGGCCCGGGCCAAATCGCCCCCGCGCTCGGCTTTTTCCATCTCGTACAACAATTCATCCTGACGCTTTTGCACCTCGCGGATGGCTTCGATGGCGTCTTTTTCCATCTGCCAGCGGGCGCTGACTTGATCCAACTGGTCACGTTGTTCCGCGATCTGGTGTTCGATGGTTTCTCGCCTGGCCACCGCCGAACGGTCGGTTTCTTTTTCGAGGGCCAGTTTTTCCATTTCCAACTGATTGAGACTGCGTTGCAGGTCGTCAACCTCCGTGGGAACCGAATCGATTTCCATGCGCAAATGGCTGGCCGCTTCATCCATCAGGTCGATGGCCTTATCTGGCAACATGCGATCCGGGATGTAGCGCTGACTCATCTTCACAGCGGCCACCAAAGCCCCATCGCTGATCTGGATGCCATGGTGAACTTCGTATTTTTCCTTCAAGCCACGCAGGATAGCCACGGCCTGTTCCCAGGTTGGCTCCTCCACCATCACCGGCTGGAATCGTCGCTCCAAAGCGGGATCCTTTTCGATGTGCTGACGGTACTCATCAATGGTCGTGGCACCCACGCAGTGCAATTCACCGCGGGCCAGGGCTGGCTTCAGGATGTTGGACGCATCCATGGCTCCGCCTGTGGCTCCGGCTCCCACCAAGGTGTGCATTTCATCGATGAACAAAAGCACCTTGCCTTCGCTATCGGTCACTTCCTTGATCACTTTTTTCAGACGATCCTCGAATTCTCCCCGATACTTGGTACCGGCAATGAGGGCACCCATATCCAGGGCCATCAAACGTTTGTCCCGCAATCCTTCCGGCACGTCGCCGGCCACAAGCCGTTGGGCCAAACCTTCGGCCACTGCAGTTTTTCCCACTCCGGGTGCACCAATCAGAACCGGGTTGTTTTTGGTGCGCCGACTGAGGATTTAGATCACCCGTCTGATTTCTTCATCACGGCCGATGATGGGATCGATTTTTCCGTCTCGGGCCGCCGCGCACAAATCGGTGGCGAATTTTTCCAGAGCTGAATCTTCGTTGGTTCCCAGGTCGTTTTCATCCTGTCCTGTGTATTGGGCATCGCTTCCATTTTGCTTCAAGGCCATGGCTATTTTCTTTCCCGTGACTTCATAGGTTTTCAAAACCGAACCTGCCCGACCCTTGTCGTCAGCCAAAGCCAAAAGCAGTTCCCGGGTTCCTACTAACCCACCCTGACCGGCCTGGCTGGTGGCTTCCAGGAAGAGTTTTTGCAGCTCGTTGCTGGGGTTCGGCACTTCCTTGACCTGCACCTGGGGCATGCTCTGCAGTTCGTTTTCCGCTGTGCGGGCAACCAGACCAGGGTCCAATTCCAGGGTTTTCAAGGTTTGGGTGGCCAGTCCGGTTTCACTCAAAAGGGCCCACAAAAGATGCAAGGGCGTTAGCTCGGCATGGCTCATTTCATAGGCTTTTCCCTGGGCCTTTTGCAGGATCTCCATGGCATTGACGGTCCAGTTTTTCATGATATTTCTCCTTCGATCTCTATTTAAAGGCCTGTTTTGCTGATCCTATGCGGATCTCGGCCCTTGGATTTGCTTTTCGGGAGTCAATACGCATGGAATGTACCAAATCGGATAAAAACAAGTAACACATTAGAAACAAAGAAATTACTATTTTTAGTATACAGTATACAGGGAACTAACACCCAAAACAAAACCACCTTGTCATGTCAAATTGGCACAACAAGGTGGTTTAATGACAGTTTTGGCAGGTCCCGTCAGATCAGACCAAACAGTCCATGGCGCTCAATTCGGCAATCAGATCTTCCACCAAAGAAGTGGCATACTCCTGCTGCTTGCCTTCGGCCGCTTGCACCAGATCCTGGGCCAAAGCCACAATGGTTCCCGCGTGCACATTCAAGGCACCACCCTCCAGGCTTTTGGCCTCCTGGGCCACAAACCCGAAATCGTAATTTTCAATGGCCCCGGTGATGGTCTTGAGCCTGCTCTTGGAATCATCCATGAACAGCCCGACGATCTCCACCGCCAAGTCCACGTCGCCATCCATTTGGGTCAGCAGATTGGCCATGGTGAATTGCCGGGGTTCACCGATGTTGGCAATGATTTCTCCGGTGGCCATCACCCGAAGCATGGCCTCGTGAATCAGTTCGGTGCTGATGGGTTTGGGGATATAATCGTTCATCCCCGAAGCCAGGCAGTTCTTCCGGTCCTGTCGAGTGGCATGAGCAGTCATGGCGATGATGGGAACCTCGGTGTTGTACTCTCCTGCCTCGCCTGCGCGGATCTTTTTGGTGGCCTCCAGACCGCCCAGTCCCGGCATCTGGATATCCATAAAGACCAGGTCAAATTCGCCTTCGGAAAGGACGTCCAGGGCTTCCTGCCCTCCGTTGACAGCTTGGGCGGAATACCCCAGTTTGCGCAACATTCCCAAAGCTACCTTCTGGTTGACGATGTTATCCTCCACCAGGAGAATTTTCAAATCAACCTCAGGCTCAGTGGTTGGTTCCTGGGTTTTGGTCTGTGTCTCTTCCAGTTCGAATTTAACGGCCACCTGATCCACGCTGGCCAGATCGAACCGAGCCACAAAACCAAACTCCGTACCTTTTCCCAACTCGCTGCTGACAGTCATGGAACCACCCATGATTTCCACCAGTTGTTTGCATATGGCCAGCCCCAAGCCCGAGCCGCCAAATTCCCGGCTCACCGAGACATCGCCCTGGGAAAAGTTTTGGAACAGGGTTTCGAGTTTGTCGGCCTCAATGCCCCGGCCCGTATCGGTCACCTTGAATTCTATGCTGGCCAACTGGCCCTTGTCCTCAACCTGATTCAGAGACACGGTCACACTTCCGGTGGAAGTGAATTTCATGGCGTTGCCCACTAAATTGACCAGAACCTGGCGCACCCGGCCAGGATCTCCCATCACCAATTCAGGCAAATTTTCAGGGATCTCCAACTTCAGATCCAAACCCTTTTCCCGGGCTTGAAAGCGGAAGGTTTCCATCACTTCATTCACTAAACCCGGCAAAACAAAAACCCGTTTTTCCAACTCCAGCTTGCCGGCTTCGATTTTGGAAAAATCCAGAATATTGTTGACCACACCCACCAAGGACCTGGCACTGCGCTGAGCAATTTCTGCCGTTTCTTTTTGTTTCTCGTCCAAGTCCATATCCACCAACAGGTCCATCATGCCTATGACCGCATTCAAGGGCGTGCGGATTTCATGGCTCATATGGGCCACAAATTGGCTTTTCGCCTGGTTGGCATTGCTGGCGTCTTCGGCGTGGCGATTGGCCTTCTTGATGGCCTCGGCCAGCTCTTCATTGGAATGGCGGATTTCTTCGGTGCGCTCTTCTACCCGGGCTTCCAGGTTGGCATTGAGCTCTTCCAGTTCGGCCTTGGCTTGAACCTTGGCCGTGATATCCCGCACAAAACCAACCACCAAACTATTGTCGTTGTCCTCCAGGCGGTGGGCCGAGATGCTGACCTCAAGGGTTTCCCCGGCTGCGGTTTCAAGCTGAGCCTGGAACCTGTTGAGGGTTCCATCCTGCCAGACCTTTTTCATGACAGCGCGTGGCTCCTGCAATCGGTCAGCAAGAAAGAGTCTCTCCTGATTCATGCCCAACAGATCAACTTCGCTGAAACCCACCATATCGCAGGCAGCCTGGTTGACGCGCTGGATAATCCCGGTGAGACCTTCAACAATGAAGATGGCATCCTGAGATCCCCGGAAAACACCCTCATAGAGGGTATCCGTTCCGTGGGCATTTTCCAAATGTTCCAGGAGGGCTTGATAGTTGTCCGCAACATCCCCTTGAGCTTTCTCCAGGGATTCCATCAGACGTTCCAGTGGTTCAACGGGGTTTGGTTCCTTGTCCCGCATTTTATCCTGCTTTCATCAACGTACAAAGGGCAGGCTGCCAATCCCGGCTCCCAATCCTGTCCCAAAAATGTGTACTATGATATCGGCAGAAAGGCATGCAGCTTAAGTTTTTGCTTTGTCTTGAAGAGGGTTTTCCGGTTTGACGGGACACTCGAAAGAACCGGGGCCACAC
>JAUUYW010000064.1 GCA_030590265.1 Candidatus Krumholzibacteriia bacterium | reverse complement strand
CAGCACTTCCATGGTCACCTGGGAGTAGATGATGTAGCCACTGTCGGTTGTGATCACCAAAGCCCCTTGGCGCAATGTGAGGGAGGGATCACTGATCAACAGGTCAGGGTCAATTTGATCGGTCACGCCAAGGCCATTGCAAGTGCGGCAAGCTCCATCGGCATTGAACGAAAACAAACTTCGAGTCAGAGAGGGGCCTTCGTCATGTGGGCTAATCTTGCCAGAGGAGCACTCCACGTTATGGTGAGAATTCCCCAATCGTGCAAAGAGCAATCGAAGGTGATCATACAACTCGCTCATGGTGCCCACGGTGGATCGCGCATTGCCACTGGCGGTTTTCTGGTCGATGGCGATGGCCGGGCTCAGATGGTTGATGGACCGCACTTCGGCGGTGCCCAGTTTTCCCAGCAGCTGGCGGGCCCGGGTGGAAAAGGATTCCAGATATCGGCGTTGTCCCTCGCGGCAAATGGTGTCGAAAGCCAAGGAAGATTTGCCGGATCCGGAGACCCCGGTGATGACCACCAACCGGTTGTGGGGAATTTCCAGATCGATGTTCTGGAGATTGTGCACCGTGGCACCGCGCACAACAATGCTGGCATGAGATGTGTTGCTTATGTTCATGGAGTCCTTAGTCTGAATAGCCAAGATCCCGCAACCGTTGGCGAACCGTATCGTCAAGATCATCCCAATTCTCATCAGAAGAGGTGCCACCTCCGGCTCCCATTCCTGAATCCAGCCACTGGGAGAGCACACTCTGGAGTCGACTCACCACCTCACCGTTGGCACCTTGAACATCCGTTGTTTCTTGGGACCCATCCTGCAAATCAAACAACGCCAGAACAAAGCCATCCCGACGGGCTATCATCTTCCAACGACCTTGGCGAATAGCCACCAGATCAGGCCCAAAGGCGATGGCTTCAGCCAGGATAATACGATGGCCAACCTCGTCGCTGGCTAAATTGTTGCTCTGCAAATTATCGCTCTGCAAATTATTGCCGTCCAAACTATCGCCCCGCAAATTTCCCACCTGAGAACACCCTTGAAGCATCCCCACCAAATCGCCAGCCAACAACTCCATCCTCTTCTCCAAGACCGGCTGTCGCAAAGCCGGCAATTCCAACCAATCCAACAAAGTGGGAGCAAGGTCCAATAGGGTAACAGGCTCGCGGCAAAGAAAACCAGCCTGCACTCCGGCGCCCCAGGCAGCCCAGGGCACATGCAACAACTCTTGAAAATGCGAATGACCGTGCCCAATACCCCTGATTTCCCGCGGGTCATGGTTCCATTGGCGGGCAAATTCCACGTGGTCCAGAAATTCTTCCCCATGATCTGCAAAAACCGATACCAGGGTTGAATCAGCCAAATCCCAATGTTCCAATTGCTCTTGAATTTGCCCCACGACACGATCAACACCACGGATGGTGGCGTCATAAATGGCCAGCTTGGTTCTCACAGCGGTTTGAGCTGCGGGCGAATGGGGATCATCCATAAAACCAAGATGGTTGTGGGGTGGATCACCCCAGCGGGCAAAAGCCGCCAGTTGTTCCGGGTCGCTCGCGGCGATATCAGGCAGAAACAGGGCCAGATCATCCAGGGACGGAGTGGTTGGTTCGTGAGGATCGTTGAAAAGAACAAAACAGAAAAATGGTTGATCGGCGTGGCGACGGATCCAGTCCTGGGCCAGGGCAGACAGGTCCGCGGCGGGCAAATTGTGATACTCGTGGTGATCAAAACTCTCGGCCAGCCCAAAGGCGAAAAACTGATTGGAATAGAAAGCTGCGGTGCGGTATCCCTGCTCTTTCAAATGAGTAGCCAAGGTGACGATGCCGTCGTTCAACCGTCCGGGCGGTTGTTGATCCATGTTGCGCACTTCACCCGAGAGAAACCCGCCGTGCAGGCCTGGCATCACGCCGGTCAAGGCACTGGTGAACGAAGGCAGGGTCCAGGGCGCGGGGGCGGTGGCATCGGTGAAAATGGTGCCACCACCGGCCAAACGGTCCAGATTTGGGCTGATGGGACCGCCGCTGTATCCACCAAAACCCAAGTGGTCCGCCCGTAAGGTGTCGATGCCCAGCAGCAGCAAGTTATTCGGTCCTGAACGGTCGGGCAGAACCCGGCTGGGTCGAAAGGGCCGACCCAGAGCCCTTTTCATCCTTTGAAGACGAGCTTTGACCATGGTCTTGCGGGTCAGTTTTTCAAAGGGACTCGTTGGCATAAAACTCTCTTTTTCGCGTGAAGTCGGGCTATTCAAACACACTTACTGGACTCTGCCCACCATGACCACTACCATTCGGGCATGAAGTTGCTGGACTATACAACAGATAATGGCTTCCTGCCGCATATCAAGTGCACATGTGTGGACGAGGCGGTGACCCAACTGGTTGAGGTGCTGGAAAGTTCCGGTGTGGTGACCGATGGGCCGAATCTGGCAGCTGAGGTCATGCGCAGGGAACAGGAAGGCAGCACGGCTATTGGTGGAGGTCTGGTTATTCCTCATGCCAGGCATGAGGGGGCCAAAAGTCTGACCGTGGCCGTGGCCACTTTGGCTGAGCCTTTGGATATCCCGTCTGAAGACGGCGAGCCAGTTGATATTGTCATTCTGTTGGTGGGGCCGGTTCAGAATTCCCGCTTGATGCTTTGGGTGTTGGCCCGCCTGGCTCGTATGGTGAAAAGTGATTTTTTGGATGATCTGCGAGGTGCCAAAACAAAATTGGATCTCAGAAAAGTATTCGCCGGAGCAGACGATCAGCGAAGTGACTGAAAAAAGTTAGCCTTCACCACCACACCAATATTATTACTGATAATCAATACCAATTTCATCTCCAACCTTGTTCCATTTATGCCAAAAAACATAATCCAAAAAATCATAATCCACACTTGAACCCTGCCTTCTTCTGCGCTACTTTCGTTCTTCTACCCTGAAGTTGAACTTCACGTTAATTCCCCTTGAAAGGGAGCTCTTTCAATGACCGGTTATGCTAAGAGCGCTAGCAGGGCGCTGGGCTGGTTGCTGACGTTGACGGTGTCGATCGGTGCGGTCCTGATGGCCCTGATGGTCCTGATGGGCTTGATGGTCCAGAAGGTTTCCGCCGCCGATGCCGACCATCTGATCATCAGTGAGATTGTGGTCAAAACCCGTAATCCCGTCAGCTCATTCGGCAGCCCCTACATCCAGGTGGTCAACCCCACCGGCAGCGATGTGGACATGGGCCAGGTTTATATCACCGACGCCACCACCTCTCCTTCCGCTTTTTATTACAACATTACCATAGGTAATCCTGCTGCCAGCAATCCTGGTGGTGGCAATGGCGGCGATTTCCACGCTCGCTTTCCCGATGGTTATGTGCTGGCGGCTGGCGATTCCCTGGCGATCTCCATCAATGGCAGTGTCGAGTATCAGGAAGCCTATGGTCGGTTGCCCGATTTCGAACTGTACGAAGACAGCTTTGCTCCGGACACGGTGCCTGAATTGGTCGAAGTCTTCCCGGGATCCATTGATGCCGGTCCCTTGTCGGGTGTGAACGTGCCAGCTCTTTCGGATATTGCCGAAAGCATCATTATCTACACCTGGGATGGAACCACGGATTTGGTCCAGGATATGGATTATCTCATGTGGGGAAGCAACCAAGGTGTGCGGTTCGACAAGACCGGAGTGACCATCGGTTCGAGCACCTATGCCAATGATACGCCCGTGGCCAGCCAGAGCGCCGTGGCCGGGGCCGGCCCGAATTTCCGCCACTCATTCCGCCGCCTCAGTGCCGATGAAGGAACCGAAACCCTCACCGGGGGCAACGGCATTGGTGGGCATGATGAAACCAGTGAAAATTTGGCCGATACCTTTGAGGATGTTGATGTCAGTGTGGCCGGTAGCATTATTCCTGCCCCTCCTGCAAGCTGGCATCCTTCCGCCCCAATCTTTTTGGCTGCCAGCACCAGCCCAGGTGCTCCTTACGATGGCCAGGAAGTTACCCTGAACGCAACCCTGGTCAGCAGCAGCGCCATCAACGTCACTTTCCACTACACGGTGGATGGCGGCACGGTGAATGATCTTGTGGGTGCCAACACCTCAGGCGACGAATACACAGCCACTGTCCCTGCCCAGGTTGAGGGTGCGGTTCTGGTTTGGTACGTCACCGGTGAGAATTCCGACGGCGGGGTTGCTGTCTATCCTGCCGCCGCTCCTGCCTACACCAGCAGCTGGACCGTGGCCGAAGCTCCCAATCCAGCTGACTTCCCCGCCAAGCTCCTGATCACCGAAGTGGCCACCATTGGCTCCGATCAGGAATTTGTGGAGATCTACAATCCTGGCACCGAAGACGTCGACATGGGCAACTACTACCTGACCGACGCCAACTATTCCCCGGGCAGCCAGTACTACTGGCGCATCACCGAAGGGAATCCTTCCCAGAGCACCATCGGCGGTGGCGCTTTTGCCGATTTCCACAGCCAGTTTCCTGAGGGCTTCACCCTTGCCGCCGGCGATACCATTGTCATCACCGTGGCCGGCAGCCAGCTCTTTTCGGGTTCATTCGGCTTCCTGCCCGACCTTGAGTTGTGGGAAGACGATGCTTTTCCGGACAATGTGCCGGATATGCGCTGGGTTTTTGGTGATGAAGTGGACAACAGTATCGTTACTCGCACAGGCGACAATACTTCCGTACCGACTTTGTCCAACGGTGCTGAAACAGTGATCCTTTACCATTGGGATGGGATCAGCGACGGCATCACCGATATCGATGTCTTCCATTGGAAAGACCCATCGGCAACAACGACCAGTCACTACTTCAACAAGACCAACGTGACCATCGGCAGCCATAGCTACCTGCCTGAAGCGGGAACCGGAATTGCCACCTCCTTCCCTCAAGAGGCTCCCTTCGGAGAATCGTACCAACGCATTAATCCCAACGAAGGCAATCAAACACCCACCGGCAGCAACGGTGTCTTGGGTCGCGACGAAACTTCCGAAGATCTGCAAAATACTTTCGACCTGGCTGAATACGACCCCAGTCGTCCCAGTGGTTCCACCGGCGGCGGCGAAAGCACCATCCAGCTGAAAGTGGAGGCCAAAACCTTCATCCCAACCATGGGTGAGCTGATGCCCATCCGATTCACCTCAAAGCCCAACAGTGAAACCAGGTTGCGCCTCTTCGATATGGAAGGCCGACTGATCTACACCCTGTGGGACAGTCGCCGCAACGGTGCTCCGTCGGTTATTCCCGGCGCCTACACCACCGTGGCCTGGGATGGCAGGGATGAGAAATACGAACGTGTGAGGGCAGGATTGTATGTCCTGCATCTGTCGGTGGTTGACAACCGCACCGGCGAAAATGAAACCACAACCGCGCCCGTGGTCGTTGCCACGCGGCTCAGCAAGTAGAGAGGGTGAGCGATGTTTCGGAAACTAACTTTTATCTGCATTCTGGCGGCGCTTGGCCTCTCGGTCGGCACCGCACTGGCAGCCTTTGAGGATATGCCGGTCAGTCCGCGAGCGCGGGGCATGGGGGAAGCCGGTTCGGCTGTGGTGGATGGCGCTTACGCTACCTACCTGAATCCTGCCCACCTGGCTTTGAGCACCAATGGTGTCATTGCCGCGAGCTACGTCAAACCCTTCCAGTTGACCTTCAACGACTACTACCACCTGGGTGCGGCCATTCCCATCAGTCCCGGCAATGGGGCCTTTGGCATCAGCCTGACCCAGTTCAAGGTGGAGCACGACAACGTCAAACTGCTGGATGAAACCCGCATCAGTTTGGGCTATGGAAACACCCTGTACAGCGACATGCATTCCCAGGTCGATCTGGGAGCTTCGGTCAACATGTACCATCTGAAATTCGGGGAGACCACCTCGGGCATTGATCCGGGAAATGACTCTTGCCTGGGTATTGATCTGGGCCTTTTGGTGACGGTTCACAAACGCACCAAGCTGGGTGTCATGATCAAGAACCTGAACAATCCCCAGATTGGTATTGATGAGGAAGAACTGGCCCAACGTGTTATCGCGGGGGTCAGCTACCAGCCTTACGATGGTGTGATCACCACCTTCGAGTTCGACAATGAGCTGGGTCAGGATGTGCAATATCATGGTGGCATCGAATTTTATCCGGCCTCGGGTTTTGCCCTGCGCGCGGGTATCGTCACCTACCCCAACAAACTGACCGGGGGCTTTGGCTACACTCTGGACCGTTTCTCTCTGGACTACGGTTTCTCCACCGGTGGCGGCACCCTGCAGAGCACTCACCAATTCGGGTTGAATATTGCCTGGGGCGGTGAAGAGCAGTGAGAAATAACTATCACAGCAGCGGAGAAATCCGCCTGCGCGGGCTGCTGATCACAGGCTTTGTGCTTGTGGTGGCGTTGTCTGGTTTGCTGGCTTGGCCCAGCTTTCCGGGTGGCGGGGCAGCCATTGCCGCGCCGGGTGGCAGTCCTCCCGTGGATTTGAATTCCGCCTCTCTGGATGAGGTGATGACCCTGCCCATCAGTGAAGAAGTGGCGCGCAACATCGTCAACTTCCGCACCTACATTCGTTTCTTCAGCAACGTTTACGAGCTGAGGGATGTCGATGGTGTCACCGCCGAGGTTTTGAAAACACTCAAACCTCTTGTGTCGACCATACCCCCACCCGATCAGGACGCTTCCATCGCCCGTCTGAGCGCCAGTTACCGTCAGGTGCAGCGCTATCTGGGGCAGGAAGGTTCCAACGAGGGGCTGGCTGACGAATACCTGGACCGCATGCGCAGCCCGGGCAATGTCAACAACATGGACCTCTACGACCTGATGTCTTACCAGAATGTTTCACCGGTGGATGCCACCAACATTCTCAAGGCTCGCGAGCGGCTGGGTCGTTTCGACAGTGCCCGCCAGCTCAGAGGCAGCGATGGTCTGCGCTACTGGGCTTTCCGCAACATGAGGGACTTCGTGGTCTACGACGACGAAGAACTCACCAGCGAGAACTCCAGCGACGTCACTGGGTATTATCAGCTCCGTTACCACGAAACGCCATTCAGCAATGATGACGACGAGCTGGGGAAATTCGCCACCGGTGTACCTCGCGGAAGGTTTGCCGTGGGGGATTATTACCTCTACAAACCCGGCTTTTTGAACAAAGTGCGTTTCCACACCAAAGAGGGTGTGGTGGGTGGTCTGATGACCAACCGTGAATTTGGCGAGCAAAACTGGGACGAAACCGTCAAGGGATTTGTCGGCATAACCAACCTGCGCAAGGACACCGGCGGGCTGAAGGGTCTTTACTTTGGCAATTACCGCGTGGCTTTCGGCCTGGGTCTGGTTATGGACAACACCGACTACATCCACTACCGCAAAACCGGTTTCGGGTTCAACAAACGTCTGCTCGGTGTGCACGGTGATTTGAGCCGCAGCCACGAATACTCTCTGAAAGGCGCGGCCATCGAAGGCTGGCTGGGCCCGGTGAACGCCACCTTCTTCGTCTCCAATGACCAGAAGGACGGCATCGTCAATCCGGATGGCACCATCAACCGTTATGTCAACATGCAGCCCCGGCCCGATGCCGATTGGCTCCTGGACCGTACGGTGGATGGAGTGTCCACCGGCCTGCGTCGGGATGCTTTCAGCGAAAGCCTCATTGGTGGCAATGCCAAAGTGATGCTCGCTCCCGGAACCTTCATTGGCGTGACCGGTTACGAAGCTCGTTACGACAAGGGTTGGCGTGCCGATGAAACCACCCTGGTTTCAAACACTGACCTTCTCGAAGCCCGGGACAGCGAAATCTGGAACTCCTACACCAGTGTCTTCGAAAACCAAGACGGCACAGTGGACACCTACAAATGGCGTCGTGTGATGGGTGTCGAAGGTCAGGCTGTTGTCAACAATGTTTCGGTCCAGGGGGAGTACGCCTTCCTTCAGGACCCGCGCAACAAATTCTTCTCCACCAAGAATCCCGATGCCGTCATCATCAACGCTTTCAGCCAGTGGAGCAATCTGCACTTGCTGGCCATTTACCGCGATTATGATGTGGGCTTCGATAACCCGTACAACCGGGCCTTCAGCAATGACAACCGTTACGAAATGACGTTGCTCGATGCTCCTTATCGTTTGAACGACGATCTGTACACCTGGGTGGAAACCAATACTCCTGCGCCCAAACCCGAAAAGGGTATTTTCCTGGAGGCGCGTTACCGGATCAGCAGCAAGCTGATTCTCAGTGGATTGCAATTCGACCAGTGGACCCGCAAAGCCGATGGCGCCGATCTGATGCGTTACACCATCAACGGCGAATACCAACCCATGTTCAATTTGCGTTTCCGGGTGCGGCATCGTTACAGCAGCCGTTCCGAAAACAATCCGGACGATGTAAGGAAGTTCCAGAATTGGGAAACCCGCTGGCAAATGATTGCTTTGCTGAGCAATTACAACCGACTGGGTTTTACCTACATGAGCAGCAATGTGATGTTCCCGCCCCGGCCTCGCCTGGGCGGCACTCCGGTTCCCGGTGGTATGCCTGCTGTGGGAACAGCCGGCAGTCCTGCCCACGCATTTGAGGCCCGTTACGAGCACAACATCACACCAGGCCTGAAATTCACCTTTGCCTCGTCGGTCTACGACGGGTTCCTCTGGAACTTTGAAGGCAACGAATTCGTGCTGCTGGACGGCAACGGATTCCGCAACTGGTTCAAGGTGGAGAGCCGTGTTTCCGAACGTCTGCTCTTTCAGCTGAAGATCACGCGCGATCACAACCTGCCCAAAACCTACGTGGATGTGCGGCGGTTCGGCGAACCTTCGGGACTCGACCCCGACGCCAACTACGTACCCCAGGATGACACCATTGTCCGTCTGCAGATGGATTACACGTTCTGATAGATCCGAGGAGTCTGGAGAGATGAGCAAAAGAATTTCAAATAAAGTGATGACCGGAGCATTGACTGCCCTGGCATTGCTCGGTCTATTGGTCAGCGCCGTGCCCGCAGGTGCGGTGCCCCAGATCATGGCCGAATACGGCGACCAGATGGCTTGGCGTGGTGCTGACATCAACGCCATGGGTGGAACCGGTGTGGCCCTTTATCGGGGTGCCATTTCCAATATTTTCAACCCGGCCATGTTGACAGGCGGTCCCAGCGATGGGCGTCTGGACGTCAGCTTTTCCCTGGATCAGGAGCATGAAGACCGCTTCCAGCCCCTGTTCGATTCCTTCGACAGCTGGGTGGCCGACGCGGCCATTGCCAGCAATCGCAACCACTACTGGCAGACGGGTTTTGGTATTGCCGGTTCGCCTCTGGGTACGGAAACTCCTATCCGAGCGGGTCTTTCCCTGGTGGACCGATATCCCTTCCAGTACACCTTCAATGAGGAATTGCGCAATCCCAGCCCTTTCCCACCTGGCAACGGCGAACCCGCCCGCGACCAGATCATCGAAGAGCGCCACCGGGAAGTGCGCGGAACCTTGCGCACCCTCTCCTTGGGTGTGGGAGCCGATGTCGACGATGAAATCGCCATTGGAATGGCCGTGCACTATGCTTTTGGCAAAAGGAAAGAAACCAACAGTGTGCGCGACTACGTTATTGATTCCAACAGCTACAACAACGTCAACGAGTACGACATGAATGGAATCAACTTCACCCTGGGCGTGCGCGGCAAGATCAGCGAACGCGTGGAAATTGGCCTGGCCTGGGAAAGTCAGCTTTCTACCACTGGTGACTACAGCGAAACCCATTACGATGCCGGAATCGATTCGACTACCGAAGACAAATGGGGCGGTTATTTGCGCTACCCCAATATTTATCGCGTGGGCCTGACTTTCATGCCCCGCACCGACCCTCAAACCATCTTCACCCTGGAGATGGAGTACTCGTCCTGGAGCGAACTGGCGGATAGCGAGAATCCTGGTTACGATAATCCACAAAACCTGCAAGACACCATGGATGTGCGCATTGGTCTGGAGCATCGTTTCTACAATGGTCTGCCCTTGCGTTTCGGCTTCCGTCATTATGATAGCTACACCGATCCAGAATCTTCCGCATCGGTCTTCAGCGCCGGCACGGCCATGGCAATTGGCAGGGGTGAGTTGGCGGTGTCTCTGGAGTTGGGGAAAATCACCTCCATCCAGCCGCACCAGTTTCCCTACCCGGATGATTACTTTGGCGACAGTTTCACTTCCGACCCCCAAGCCCGGGTCGAGGATACAAGATTCCGCATCGGTGTGGGTTACACGCAGAATTTCTAAGAGTTGAGAGCTGTTTCCAACAGCTGAAAGCGAGAATGAGATGAGCATCAAACGCGGCACGATTTTTGGTTTCCTGCTGCTTTCCATATTGATCTTGGCGGGTGTTGCCAGCGCAGCCGAAGAAAAGGACGACGGCATCCTGCGGTTGAACATCCTCTGGACCAATGATGTGCACGGGCACATCGCCCCGGAACCAGCCCGTTTCATGAACCCCGAATTCCCGCCGGCTCTTGGTGGCGGGGCCTCGGCGGCTCGTTACATCAAGGAAATCCGCGCCCGGGCCGAGGCCAATGGCGAAGCTTTTCTGCTGGTGGATGTGGGTGACATGTTCCAGGGCACGCCCATCGGGACGAAAACCCAAGGCACCGCGGTCATCGAATATTTCAACGCCATCGGCTACGATTTTGCCGTTCCCGGCAACCACGATTTCGACTTGGGACGGGAAAACGCCGAACGTTTGGCCCGGATGTCCAACTTCCCCTGGGTCTGTTGCAACCTGGCAGAGGAAGAAACCGGCGAACTGGTCGATTGGGTCCTGCCCGACCTGATGATCGATGTGCAGGGTGTCAAGATTGGAGTGGTGGGCATCATCACACCGTCTACCAAATCCATGAGTTTCCCGAAAAACGTCAAGGGTTTGGACTTCATGAACATGCCCGAACAGGTTTCCGAGCGCCGGGATCTTCTGCTCAGCGAGGGTGCCGATCTTATCTTCCTGGCCATCCACGAAGGATTACCCTACGACGAGGACAAAGGCTGGAAGCGCATTGCCGGCGCCACCCAGGCCGAAACCGCCGGGGAAAACCAGGGCACCTTCGGCAGCAACTATTCGGACCATGGCATGAATCTGATGGAGCTGGTGCATGAAGTGCCGGGTATCGATTTTGCCGTGGGAGGGCATACTCACCGCGGGTATGCTCATCCCTGGATTGATCCCGTGAATCATACCATGTGTTTCGAGAGTTATGGCAACGGCAGCAGCATCGGGCACGCTGTTTTGTTGATTGACCGGGAGACAAAATCGTTGATGGGTTACGAAGGGTCCCACGATCGCGGCACTCTCATCACCCTCTTTGAAGATGAAATCTGGCCCGACGAGGAAATTGCCGCAGTCATTCGTCCCCACCAGGAAAAAGCCCAGGCTGACATGGCCCAGGTTGTTGGCACCGCTGCGTACCCTTTGGGACGAGGCGGACCGGGCTCCAACCTGGTTGGCAATCTGGTAACCGATTCCATGGTGGCCTATTTCGATGCTGATTTCAGTTTCCAGAACCTGGGTGGTTTGCGGGCGAATTTGCCCGGGGGCGATCTGACCAGCGGTGATATCTTCGGCGTTCTGCCTTTCGGCAACGAATTGGTGGTTGTGGAAATGGATGGTCGCATGGTGCGCCGCATCATCGAGCAGAAGCTGGCTGGCCGCAGTGGTGGCATTTGCACCGGCGGCGCCAAAATCTTTTTCGACAAAACCCGCGCCGATTATGACCGGGTGGTGGAGTTGGAATTGGGCGGTGGGCCCTGGAATCCAGATCGGATTTATAAAGTTGTCTGTACAAGTTTCCTGATGGAGGGAAATAGCAATCTGGAATTCCTGACCACCAATGATGATGACATGGTCATGCCCACCGGCATCACCACCGCCGAAGCAGTGGAGCATTATCTCTCGGAGAACAGCCCCGTGCGCCCCAAAGTGGATGATCGTTGGGTTGAGAAAAAGGGGATGGCCCAGAAACCCTATTT
>JAUUYW010000459.1 GCA_030590265.1 Candidatus Krumholzibacteriia bacterium | reverse complement strand
TGGCCTACATTTATTCCACTCTGGAAGCGGCTGGCCGATTCCTTGAAACGGCCAAGGCTCCTGCTGCGGATGTTGTCGTGGAGGGTCCGGTTGGTGAAATGCTGCCGGCTTTTGTGGCCCACATGGCGAACGACCTGAACAGCAGTGGTGCTCTCGGTGCGTTGAGCAAACCGCTCAGTGAAATCAACACCCTGCTGGCATCGGGCAAAGGTGTGAACAAGGCCTTGCGGTATGCCACCATTGCTCATTTTGTATCATCCATGAAAGAAGTGGCGGAAATTCTGGGCTGCTTTGGCCAGGATGCATCCGAATGGTTGGTGCAGCGGCGCGACTTGAAGGCCGGTCGCATCGGGTTGGATGTTGCTAGGGTGGATGAGCTCCTGGTGCAGCGAATTGCGGCCAGGCAGGAAAAAGACTGGGTTGCGGCAGACCTTATTCGGGATGAATTGGCGGAGCTGGGAGTCACCGTGCAGGATGGTCCCACAGGTTCTGTTTGGGCGTTTCTCTAGGAGTTAGTCAATATTATGAAGACAAATATGGTGGCCGGCATATGGCTGTGCCTGGTTTTTCTGGCTTCCTGTGGAAGCAGTCAGGACGCCCGCCCGGTGTTGCGATTCACGGCCATCCCTGATCAAAACACCACGGAATTGATGCAGCGATTTGCCCCTTTGACGGCGCACCTCTCGGAAGTTTTGGGTGTTCCAGTTGAGTATGTACCGAGCCGGGATTACCAGGCATCGGTGGAGATGTTCCGTGCGGGTGATATCCAACTGGCCTGGTTCGGTGGGTTGACCGGAGTGCAGGCTCGCTCGGCGGTTCCCGGGGCCATGGCCATTGCCCAGGGTGAAGTGGATCCTCAATATTACTCCTACTTTATTGCCAACATTGAAACCGGCCTGGAACCTGGCTCGGAGTTTCCTGCTAGCATGGGAGAATATGCATTTACTTTTGGCAGTGAGAGCAGCACCAGTGGTCGTTTGATGCCCGAATATTACATCAAGGAAAACACGGGCCAATCTCCGGATGAATTTTTTACTTCGGGTTTCAGCTTCTCAGGCAGTCACGACAAGACCATTGAGTTGGTTGAAGCGGGACGATTCCCTTGCGGTGTTGTGAACTACAAAGTCTATGACAAAAGGGTAGCTTCGGGAAAAACGGATCCGGAAGTGTGCCGCGTCATCTGGAAAACACCCACCTATGCGGACTACAATTTCACGGCGCATCCGGATTTGGAAAATATTTTTGGCGAAGGTTTCACCGACAAGCTGCAAAGGGCACTGACGGGCATCAACGATGAAGACCTGCTGTCTGCTTTGCCACGCCGGAAACTGATCAACGCGCGCAACGAAGATTTTTCCGGGATCGCGACCGTGGCCCGGGAGCTGGGGATGGTTCGGTGAAATCCGGCTGGGCATTTCAACTGCGTGATGTTCAGGTGGCCTATGGACCCAAAAAAGTCCTTCATGATTTCAATCTTACGGTGAATCAGGGAGAGTCTGTGGCTTTGCTGGGGCCCAGTGGAGCCGGTAAAACCACTCTGTTGCGATTGTTGAACCGCGCTTTGCGGCCTGCTGGCGGCAGCGTTTTGGTGGATGGTCGCAATCTGGATGATTTGCCAAGCAGCCAGTTGCGTGAGTTGCGCTCCGGAATTGGTTTTGTGCACCAGGATTTGCGTTTGGTGCCCAATTTGCGCGTCTCCCAGAACATTTTGTCGGGTGCCCTCGGCCGGCGCAGTTTTTTTCAATCCTTGTTGATGTTTCTCAAGCCCCGCACAGATGATTTGCTGGAAGTGCACCGTCTTTTGGAACGTGTTGGAATCCCTGATGAAATGTTCCAGAGGGTGGACCGTCTCAGTGGAGGGCAGATGCAGCGGGTGGCCCTGGCCAGGGCACTTTTCCAGAAACCCGGTCTGCTGTTGGCCGATGAACCCGTCTCCAGTGTCGACCCTGCCCGGGCGGCAGACCTGGTGCAGTTGATCACGGATATCAGCAAGGACGACGGTCTTACATTGTGCGTCAGTCTGCATGACCCGGCTCTGGCGTTGCGGTTTTTTCCACGGGTCATCGGATTGCGGGCCGGTCGGGTGGTCTTTGACAAGGCCCCGGAAGAAATCACCAATACGGAAATTGAGGAACTCTACACCCTGGCGGTGGACGATGGCGTCTGAAGCCTATCAGGGGCGGCCTTCATTCCTGCGTCGCCCCGGATCATTGGCGGCCGGTGGTTGGGTCCTGTCATTTCTCTTTGCCGCCGCCCTGGCTTCTGCCCTGAAGCTGGGGCTTTTTCGCACGGACATTTGGCCCACAGCGGGTGGCTGGCGCCTGGCTGGAGAATTCTTCAGCAGTGCTTTGCATCCCGCCCTGCATTTTGTGGGAGAAGGCACACCCCAAGGTACCTGGGATTTGCCCCAACAAGCCTTGATTGCCGCAGGCAATACCATTGTATTTGCTGCGGCTGCTATCTCACTGGCTCTTGTCGGTGGCCTGATTCTAGGGTTTGCCGGCTCTTCTGTTTGGTGGGACCAACCGGATCATTCCCGAGCCCGGTTCGGTCCGGTGCTGACTTCGACGGCCCGCACGGTGATGACCCTCATGCGTTCGGTCCACGAGTTGGTTTGGGCGGTGTTGATGCTGGCAGCCCTCGGCAGAGGTGAACTGGTGGCCGTCATTGCCATCGCCATTCCCTACACGGGAACCCTTGGTAAAATATTTTCTGAAATGCTCGACGAAGCCCCTGCGGATTCCGCCTCGGCGTTGCGTTTGTCAGGAGCACCACTGGTCAGCTGGTATTTGTTTGGCT
>JAUUYW010000011.1 GCA_030590265.1 Candidatus Krumholzibacteriia bacterium | reverse complement strand
CTTCCTTCAGCATCGCGTACAAATAATCCCGCAAACGCCCGGTGCCAAAACCATGAATAACAGTCACAATATCCAACCCGGCAGGAATTGCCCGGTCGATCATCCGGTCCAACCGTTCCCATCCCTCGGCCCCGGTTTCTCCGCGAAGGTCCAATTCATGACTGGCTGCGGGAACCTCTCCCTGCCACGACCAATTTCCGCCCTGGGTTTGCACGGTGTCTTCGCCAGACCCGGTCTTTTCACCAGTATTTTCAATTTCTACACTGATCACTGGGCCGGCAGTGATTTCCTGCCCATCTTCAGTCAAAGGCACCACTGCTTCACGCGCCAGCGAAAGCCGCATTCCCTCGGCGTTGGCAGTGATCTTACCACCACGGATCTCAGTCACCCGCCCCAACATTCCAAGATGCGGAATTCGCACCCGCATGCCCACTTCAAGGTTCACATCAGGATGATGGGACTCCACCGATTCCCCATCATCCACACGTTCACGAATTTCCTGTCCCACATCATCCAGCCGGTCCCGCGCAGCTTTGACAACTCGCTTGCCTGCCTGCTCCGATTTGATTTCCCGCACGGCGGCCTCGATGGCACGTCGTCCTTCACTCATCAATTTTTCACCGCCGCGGCGGGTCTCTTCCAAAACCGTTTTGCGTTCTTTTTTCAACCCCTTGAGGCGTTGCTCCAGATCGGCATCAAGGGCCAATTGTTTTTCCAGGGCCAGATGCATCTCGTGCTGCTGCTGAGCCAGCTCACCCGCCCGTCGATCCAAATCACTGAGCAGCTTTTCGATCTGAACCCGTTCTTCACCAGCCATTTCCCGGGCTCGGTCCAGGAGGTCCAGGGGCAATCCCATGCGGGCGGCAATGTCGAAGGCGTGGCTGGTGCCTGGATCACCCACCCGAAAAGTGTACAGCGGCAGCAAGTCCTTCTCGTTGTAATCCATGGCCGCGTTCACCATTTGTTCATGGTCATGCACGGCGGATTTCAACAACCCGAAGTGGGTGCTGGCCAAAACCTGAGCTCCCTGTTCGATCAATCTTTCCAAAACAGCAAAAGCCAAGGCCGTGCCTTCATGGGGATCGGTGCCGCTGCCGATTTCGTCACACAAGACCAGAGTATCGGGCCCGGCATCCCGCAAAAACCGACTCAGCTGGCCAAGATGCGCCGAAAAACTGCTCAGGGCTTCGGCGATGGATTGGTCGTCGCCCAGATCCACCAACAATTTCGTCACCAATGGCAGACGTGTGTCCTGACGACCCGGTACATCCCAGCCGCACTGGGCCAGCAGGCAAAACACCCCAACGGTTTTCAGAGCCACCGATTTCCCCCCGGCGTTGGGACCGCTGATCACCAGGGCCTTGCCCTGGGTTGGGATTTCCAGTTCCAGGGGAACCACCATTTTCAGGCCCGCCGTGAGATCGCCTTCCCCCAAAGCCTCCATCAGCAAAGGATGACGCCCTCCGGCAATCCTGATACTTGCACCCACTTCCAGGTGGGGACGCTGCCCCCTGACCTGCAAACTCCATAACAAATGGGCCCGCACTTCATCCATCAACAACATCACCGCTGCGGCTTCAAGCATGGCACCGGAAGCAACCTCCACAGCTCGATTCAACTCGAAAAGGATGCGCGCCTCTTCGGCGGAAATATTCAAGCGGGTTTCAGTCAACTCGTTGCTCAGACGCACCACACTGGCGGGTTCCACAAACAAGGTCGCGCCGGTGGTGGAGCGATCGTGAACAATACCGGCAATTCTAGAACTCTCACCCGACCGCATGGGCAGACAAAAGCGATCTCCGCGCATGGTAACTTCGTTGCCTGTGGTCCAGCCCTTGGCCCGGGCCGCGCTCATGGCCGAGCTCATTTCCTGACGAACGGCACGTTCCTGGCCGGCCACCGCCTTGCGCAGCCGGGCCAACAAGGGACTGGCGGCGTCGACAATGCGACCATCAAGATCCAAAGCCCGGCGAATGGCACCACTGACTCCGCTGAAAGTAGCCATTTGAACTGCGGCTTCACCCCACAGGGGACAGTTGACACGAGCCGCCAAAAAATAATCGCGCAGCGAATCCAGATGTTCAGCAACCGAGGCCAGGTGGACCAGGTCACTGCCTTCATAGCGCACCGGTGCGGTCATCTCCAAAAGAGCCAGGCCGTCCCCCAGGTCCAGCAGCGGTGGCCACTGACCCGATTGTCCGGAAGGGCGCAGTTCGTCGGACAGGGCATGTTGAAAATGGATGGCTTGGGGTGAGACAAATGGTTGGCGGGAAAGGATCGATTCAGCTGCCCGGCGATTGCGACAATGCCGGGCGATCTGGGCAGTAATGCCGGACCACTCCAGCAAATGTGCAGCCCTGGGGGCCAGAACCCCCGTGGCCTCGTTCCGGTTAGTATTGATGCGTTGCAGAATTTCAATCATGGCTTAAACGAACTCATTGATCCACAGCATTCCGGGCCGCATCTTCGGCCTTTTCCCGGGCATCGCGGGCGGCCTGGTCAACGGCTTCCTTTGCTTTTTCAGTGGCCTTGTCCGTGGCGTCGCCTGCTTCTTCCATAACCCGGTCCCACATTTCATCAACCTTTTGACCGCCGAGTTTGCGCGCTGATTGGTAAAAGTTAGGGGCCGCATAATAAATGAATTGCCCCAGAGGCGAATCGTCGTACTCAGATTTAACGGATTCTCCCCCCGGCACATGGCTGATGGCCACCAAAACGACACTGGCAACCAGGACCCCGAGGGCCATGCCCACCACTGCTCCTCCCAGCTTGTCCAACCAGCCCAGAATCGTCAGACGGATCAATTTGGAGAGCATGGTGGCCAGCAGGCGGCTCAGCAAAAGCCCGGCAAAGAACAGGGCAGCCCAGGTAATCAAAAGAGCCGGCCCTTCGGATACACCCGTTTGTTCCATCATCCAGGGGTTCACCGCCGTGGCAAAACGAGCCGTCAGAATGAGGGTGACAAAAACCCCCAATATTTCGAGCACCCTTTTGACCACACCATCGCGATAACCCATGACTGCAAACAGGAAAATCACCGGCAAGGCAATGACAACTGCCAGATCCATGATTTACCCCATCAATGCTTTCTTCACCATGGCGCTGACTTTGCCGCCATCGGCCCGGCCAGCGGTTTTGGGCAGGACCAGTTTCATCACTTTACCCATGTCCTGTGGTCCGGCGGCACCGGATTCCTCAACCGCGGTGAGTACGATTTTTTCCAGATCCTCTTGGCTCATCTCGGCGGGCAAAAACTCGGATACTATTTTGAATTCGGTTTCGGCTGCAGCACAGAGATCATCCCGACCGCCTTCGCCGTAGCTCTTGATCTGGTCTTTCACCTTGCGAGCATAGGACGAAAGGATTTTCACAACATCGGCATCATCAAGATCCCGGCGTTCATCCACCTCGACCTGTTTGACGGCAGCCTGCATCATGCGCAGCACTCCGAGACGGTCTTTGTCCTTGGCCTTCATGGCGGTGATGATGTCAGTTTTCAAACGTCCGGCAAGTTCACTCTGGCCCACGGTATTCACCTTTCCTGGAATCGAATGCCCCGGCAAACCGGAGCAGTTGTTTGTTTGGAGTCCATCAAATACGAGTGGAGTTGGTCTGTCAACCTCGAGGACGGTCCCGATGGAAGAAAATCAGCTTTGACCGGACCAGGCCTGCCGCACTCCTTGCAACCCAGCGAGGCAAGCTGCAGCGGCAGTTTCCGCACGCAGAATGTGGGGGCCTAGGGTAATGGGCTGCAATCCCAGTTTTAGAAAATGCTCTACTTCGGCTTCTGACCAGCCACCTTCGGGTCCTATCAAAGCAGTGAGATGTTCCGGTAACTCAGCAGGAATTTCCCCAGCCATTCCCAATAGGGAAATTGGTTTGTCCTTCATCCCGATTTCTTCTGGAATAGCACCAAAAACAGTCAACCCCAAAGGCTGTTGCCCAAGAAAATCCTGCAAAAGCACGGGCTCACTCAGCTTCGGCAGAAATGACCGTCCGCATTGCTTGATGGCCGAGCGCATGATGGTCCGCCAACGTTTCAACTTGGTGCCGCCAGGGTCTGACATCCCGTGCTCGGTCAACAGAGGCACGATGCGATGCACTCCCAGTTCCACCGCCTTCTCAAGAGCCCATTCGAAGCGTTTGACCTTGACTACGGCCATGGCCAGCACCAAAAGTGGGGCGGAAAATTCATCCTCATCCAAATGCACGGACTGAATTTCCAACGTTGCCTGGTGCCTGTTGCGATCCAGCACATGGGCTTCAAACCGATGGCCACGCCCATCAGTGAGCACAACAACCGGTTCGCGCCCTCCTCGCAAAACGGTGCCGAGGTGGTGACTTTCTTCCTTATCAAGGGTGACAGTGTCGCCTGAAACAGGCACTATCTGTGGTTCGGTTTCAAGAAAAAAGTGCCGCACAGCAACTCCCAGATCAGTCGTAAAGGTGCCGGCCAGGAGCAGGAATATGCTTGGCCAAATCCTCACGCACCGCTTCAAGTTTTGCTTTGATTTCTTTGTCCAACTTGACCGGAGTCCAGGCCAGCACTCGCACCAACTGGTCGCCGGTGCCCGGGCGATTCACATGGGTTATGCCTTTGCCGCGCATGCGGAAAACCTTGTGCGACTGGGTGCCGGCAGGGATTTTCAAAGCAACTTTGCCGGCGAGGGTGGGCACCTCAACTTTGGTGCCCAGCATCAAATCCACTGGAGAGACGGGAACGTCAATCAGCAAGTCATCACCATGACGTTCGAAAGTATCACTTTCCTCAACCTCAAAGACAACCCGCAAATGACCGGCAGGCGCACCCTGGGCCCCCTGATCACCCTTGCCTTGCAACTCCATGTAATTGCCCGAACTGACACCGGCTGGCACCTTCACTTCGATCAATTCTTCGCCGCGCACAGTGCCTGTGCCCCTGCAATTTCCACAGGGATTGCTGATGGTCTGACCCTGGCCCTGGCATTTGGGACAGGCCACTTCGGTCATCATCTGGCCCAGCAGGGATTGACGAACCTGCCGCACCCGCCCCATGCCATGGCATTGGCTGCAGGTCACGGGTTTGCTGCCTGCAGCGGCACCATCGCCATGGCAGGTACCACAAGCCACCTGTTTGTTCACTTTGAGTTTTTTGGTAACACCACGAGCCGCGTCGGCCAAAGATGTTTTCAGGGAAATTTGCAGATCCCGGCCCCTGCGCTGGGCACCTTGAGCGCCCCCGCCAAACATATCTCCGAAACCGCCGCCACTGCCGCCCATGCCAAAGTTGCGCAAGAAAGATTCCAGGGCGTCGTTCAAGTCGACATTGAAACCTCCACCGCCATAACCACCACCAAAACCCCCGCCTTCCGGAGCGTGACCAAACTGGTCGTATTGGGTGCGTTTCTGTTCATCCTTGAGCACTTCATAGGCTTCGGTGGCCTCGCGAAAACGTTCAGCCGCGCTCTCATCATTTGGATTTTTGTCCGGATGATGTTTGATGGCCAACTTGCGGTAAGCCTTTTTTATTTCACTGACCGTGACACCCTTTTGGATGCCCAAAACTTCGTAATAATCCCTTTTCGCACTCATTGATGCCTCTAGTCCTTGTTGGCCTGGTAGCCGATTAGCTTGAAACAATGACCCGGGCGGGCCGCAATACCATGTCTCCGTACTTGAATCCCTGCTGGGCCACTTCGATGACCATGCCCGCCTCCACGCCTTCACGCGGCAACTGGCCCACGGCTTCGTGCACGTTGGGGTCGAATTCACAATCCCGCGCTTCAATTTTCACGGCGCCACGGTCTTTCAGGGCACCCTGAAATTTCTGGAATATTAACTCCACGCCCTCTCTCAGGCCGCCGGCTTTATTTTCTTCATCGGATTCACTCATCAACTGCAAGGCCCGTTCAAAGTTGTCGTACACGTCAAGAAAGGCCCGCAGGGTTTCTGCCTGGGCAAAACGGCGCGAATCGTTGACTTCCTTGCGTGCCCTTTTGCGCACATTGTCGGTTTCGGCCACGGCCCGCATCCACTTGTCGTGGAAGACATCCCGTTCGAGAGTGAGTTGTTCCTCGGGGCTGAGTTCGGGTTCTTTTTCTGCGGCTGCGCCATCGGCTGGAGCTGCATTTTCAGATGGGGCTGCCTCCTGTTGTTCTTCAGGAGTGAGTTCTTCATTAGTGAGTTTTCCATCAACTGTTTCATCCAGAATTTCGTTATTCCTGTTGGCACTGTTTTTCTTTTCCTGGCGGGCTTTGCTCATTTCTTGGGCACCTTCCTATCTTTTCACCGGGTGATACTCATCACCTGTTGCAATGCGTCAATACTGTAAAAAGCTTGCTGGTACCACATTCTTCGTGGCCCAAGCACCGCCAGCAATCCCTGGCGACCGTCCAATTCAAACCGTCCCGTCAGCATGCTGAATTGTCGCAGCTCACCAAGAGGATTTTCCTGACCAATCCAAACACCCAACGCACCGCCGCACGCGCCATCCAACTGATCCATGGCCGAACGAATGGCAGCAGGTGATTCAATAAAACGCAGCAAGGCTTTCAGGGGTTCAGGATCGCCAAATTCCGGTTCACCCAAAATATTGGCCACACCTTCGAGTTGCACTTCCGGCTGATCCGCGTCGTGGAACAATTCCTTGCCTTGTTTGACGATGGCTTCGGCGCATCTGGTAACCGGGTTGCGAACCAGGTCCACGGTGTCGAGAACCCCACCACGAATTTCTTCGACGGTGCGGCCTGCAACCCGCTGGCTGATCAGTCGAGCCGCCTGTTCAATGACCGAATCGTTCTGGGGTTCATTCAACTTCACCATGCCGGTGCGCACCTGGTTGTTGTCCAATATCACAACCATCAAAACCCTGGTGGAGGAACGACGATACAGCTCCACTCTTTGGGCCCGCACCTGATCAAGTGAAGGCCCCACGATGATGCTGATGTTGCTGGTCAACCGACTCAACAACCGGGCCATGATGCCAATGCGATCCGGATGCCCTTCGGCACGATGCAAATCGCGGTGGGCCTCCAGGCGAATATCCTCCGGAATCACTCGGGTGCGCAGGGCCCAGTCAGTGCGCAATCGATCCACGTAAACCCGATAGCCGGCATCCGTTGGCAAGCGCCCGGCCGAGGTGTGGGGTTGCTCCAAAAACCCTTCATCCTCCAGTTTCTTCATCACGTTGCGGATGGTTGCCGAACAAACCGTCGAACTGACCCCTGCCATCACTCCCGTGGTCAGATATCGCTCGACCAGGCCCGAGCTAACCGCCCGTCCCGTTTCGATATTCAGGCGCACAATGGCGTCCAGGATTTCGAGGGATCTGGTATCGATGGTTTTCATGATCCGAGCTGATCCGAAGATCCGGGTTCAAGAGCAAAAATGTGGCTTTCGGCCATGATTGCCGCGCAAACAGGTTGTGGCGGCAAATAAGGTAATCAATGGGCATTTCAGCGGCAAGCTGGGCGAATCATCTCTTCAATACTGTCCATCAGCAAAAATCCTTTGGATGTCAATTTGAGGACACCATCCTGCACCAGCCACAAGCCGGCCTTTGTCCCGGCCTTCAAATCCAAACTTTTGTCATCCACCCAGGCCAAAGAAACGCCTTGAGAGGTTCTCAAACCCAGAATAATACGCTCCAGCAACCTGGCCGACAGATCCAGGGGATCGACCATACTTTCGGGAAGCAGCCCATTCTCCACCAATTCCAGGTATTTGGCAATATTGGCATGGTTGGCGTATCGGCGGGGTCCATAACAACCATGAGCCGCCGTCCCCAGCCCCAACCAGGGCTTTCGCAGCCAATAATTTTGGTTGTGACGACTCTCAGCACCCGGCCGGGAAAAGTTTGAAACTTCGTATTGCCGGATCCCCTGGCCAGCCAGGAAATCCACCGCCGCCAGGTACAAAACCTCCGTGTGTTCATCAGAAGGCAATTGCACCTTTTCTGAACGGACATTTTCCGTCAACTCGGTCCCCTTGTGAAGCTCCAGAATGTACAATGAAAAATGCTCCACACCCAGATTCACAGCCTCAGCCAACTCTGCCAGCAAGGCCTCCAGATGCAATCCAGGGCCGATGATCCAATCGGCACTCACACGTTCAAATGTATTGCAGGCCAATCGCAAAGCCTTCCGGGCAGTATCCGGTCCGCACGCCCGACCCAACATCCGCAAAACATTTTCATCCAGACTCTGCACACCCAGACTGATGCGCCCCACTCCCGCCGCAAGCCAGCGTTGGGCTTTCTCTTCACTGAAGGATTCGGGGTTGGCTTCACAGGTGAGTTCAAAATCATCGGCCAGCTGCAGGCGGCCCACGGTGCCCTCAAGCAGCTTCTCCATCAACTCCGGTTCCAGCTCCGAAGGCGTGCCCCCGCCCACATAGGTGGTCTGCAAGGCACGTCCACCGCGCAAGGTTGGACACGCGCTCCAGCGCAAATCAAATTCCCTGATCACCGCATCCACATAACGCGAACGGACCACCGGTTGGTGATCCGCTGTGCGCGAAAAATGACAATAAGAACAAATGGAGCCACAAAAAGGCACGTGAATGTACAATCCCATGGCCAACTGCTCTCAGAACCGGATCACCGAATCAGGTCCAGGATCCGGCTGAACCGAACCCGTTTTTTCTTTTGGTCCCAGGACCAGTAAATGACCGCGGCCTTGCCCTTGATCAGCTTCATATCCAGCGGGCCCCAGTAGCGACTGTCAGCACTGTTGTAACGGTTGTCACCCATCATGAAAATATGACCCTCGGGAACCGTATAGGGACGGCTTTTCCCTTCCCAAGGCCAGGTTTTAATGCGGGGATTGCGCACGTACGCACCCTGATCTTTTTTGACCCGGGGCGCGGGACAGGATTCAGGATCGGTCCAGCTGGGTATGCAGCTGTGATCGCCGTCACGATCTCCAAAATTACTTTCGTAAACCTGGCCATTGACAAAAAGAACGCCATCGATCACTTCCACCGTGTCGCCGGCCACCGCCACACAACGCTTGATATAATCCAGATTGCGATCCCTGGGGTAGGCAAAAACGATGATGTCGCCTTGCTTGGGTTCGCGAAAACCCGGTATTTTCAAAGTCGGCATTCCCTTGACAAGGGTTTTCCCCAGCAGACGAATCCGCTCCGGGGTGCGTGGTCCGTAAGTGAACTTTTCCACAAACAGGAAATCACCAATTTGCAGGGTTTCAAGCATTGAACCGGTGGGAATGGTGAATGCCTGGAAAGCCAGGGTTTTCAACACCATTGCAATCAACAAAGCGCTTCCAATAGCCTTGGAATACTCCTTGAGCTTGCTCTCCTCGCGCATGGGCTTTTCCTTTTTAGGACCACCCACCAGGGATTTGATTTTGTCGAAAAATTTCATCATTTCTCCGGATTATCGTTCAACTTTAAGGACGGCCAAAAAAGCCTCCTGGGGAATTTCCACTGAGCCTACCTGCTTCATACGCTTCTTGCCGGCCTTTTGCTTTTCCAACAGTTTGCGCTTGCGCGAGATATCACCGCCATAACATTTGGCGGTTACGTTTTTGCGGAAGGCCTTCACTGTTGTGCGCGCCAGAACCCGAGTGCCGACGGCTGCCTGAATGGCTACTGTAAACATCTGCCGGGGAATCAGTTCTTTCAACTTTTGACAGAGCTTCAAGCCCCAGCTGAAGGAATTGTCACGGTGCACAATGCAGGTCAGGGCATCAACCATATCTCCATTGATCAACAGATTCAGCCGAACCAGGTTGTCCACACGGTGACACTTGTATTCGTAGTCCAGCGAAGCATAACCCTTGGTCACACTCTTGAGTTTGTCATAATAATCGACCACCAGTTCATTCAAAGGCAAATCGAATTCGATACAAACCCGCTCGGTATCCAGATACTCCATCTTGGTCTGGATACCACGACGTTCAAGACTGATCTGAATCACCGGTCCCACATAATCTTTCGGAGTGATCACTGATGCGTGAACGATGGGTTCGCGAATTTCGGCAATGTCCTTTTCTTCAGGCAAATGCGCCGGATTCTCGATGAGCATCTCTTCGCCGGTGCGCAGCAAGACTTCATATTCCACATTGGGCAGGGTGGCAATCAGACTGAGATTGTACTCCCGTTCAAGCCTCTCCTGGATAATCTCCATATGAAGCAGCCCCAGGAAACCGCAACGGAAGCCGAATCCCAAAGCAGCGCTGGTCTCTTTTTCCCAGGTGAGTGAGGCGTCGTTCATCTGCATCTTCTGCAAAGCCTCGAACAGGTCATCGTACTGGTCGTTGTCCGTGGGATACAAACCGGAAAAAACCATGGGCTTGGCTTCGGCGTAACCGGCGAGAGGCTTCTCGCAGCCTTCTTCCAAAAGGGTAATGGTATCGCCGACCCTCACGTCACGAACGTCTTTGCTGCCGGTGGCGATGTATCCAACCTCTCCTGCGCTCAGTTGTTTTTGAGCCACACGTTTGAGTCGAAACCAGCCAATCTCTCCAACTTCAAAAGTTTTGTCGTTGTTGAAAAGACGAATTTTTTCACCTTTTTTGATGGTGCCTTCAAAAAGTCGCACATAGGCCACCGCCCCCACGTAGGGGTCAAAAATTGAGTCGAAAATCAAACCTTTGGGAGGGGCCTTTTCATCTCCGGTTGGTGTCGGAACCCGTTCCACAATGGCGTCCAAAAGCCCTTGGATACCCTCACCGGTTTTTGCACTGACCATGACGATTTCATCAGGATCACATCCCATAAGGTCGATGAACTGCTCGGCAATGAAGTCGGGACGAGCCGCTGGCAAATCGATCTTGTTGATAACCGGAATGATTTCCAGGTCGTGCTCCAAGGCCAGATAAAGATTGTTGATGGTCTGGGCCTGCACACCCTGAACGGCGTCAACCACCAACAAAGCACCTTCGCAGGCGGCCAAACTGCGGCTCACTTCGTAATGAAAATCCACATGGCCCGGAGTATCAATCAGGTTCAGACACCATGGTTTGCCCGCCGGATCGGAATAATCCATACGGATTGGATGGCTCTTGATGGTGATGCCCCGCTCCCGCTCCAGATCCAGGCTGTCCAGCACCTGTTCCTTCAGGTCTTTGCCCGACAGGGTGCCGGTGTGCTCAAGCAACCGGTCGGCAAGAGTGCTCTTGCCGTGATCGATGTGGGCTATGATGCAGAAATTCCGCGTTTTATCCTGTTTCGAGGCCATTTATCCGTCCAGTTCGGGAATTGAAGAACGTAAGATCAAACGCGACTATAGTAGTGCCAATTGTTGTTTCGGACAAATGGTAAGACAATTTTGTGAAAACTCGATGACGGAGCAGGGTGTTAGAAATCGTAACCCCACTGAAAGACAACAATAGTCGGCCCACTGCTGGCACCTGGCATATCTTCTCCCAAATACCCAAACTGACCTTCCCAGTCGTTGGGCACGGGCATGGGATCTTCTTCAAAATTAAAAAGATGGGCTCCCACATAGGCATCCAGGGCGATGATCAGCAGTACGCCCCCGGACCACCAGGCAAAATCCCGCACCTGCTCCCAGTTTTCCGTGGCCTGGGCGTCGTAAAAATTTCGTTCCGGAGATCCTTCTTCGAACCGAAGGCTGAATTCCTGGGAACGAATGGCCCGTCGATCGCGCATCAGCATGTTGGACCAGTAGAACATCTCGATCCCAAAAGCCAGTGCCGCGCGCCAGCTGTTGTCGGTGTAGAGCTGGCCCCAGCCAGGAAACAGCGGTGTCATGAGTACGGCACCGGTAGGATTGACCCCATTGTCCCAGGTGTCGATGGGTTCCAGGTCAAACGCAGCCTCGTTGACCTCGGGGGCATCCATGGTGGTGGTGGTTGAGTCAGGCAGATCAACAGCAGGCTCCTGGCCAACAGCCAGGCAAGGTGCCAGAAAAAAGATCAGGGCCGATAAGACCAGGGATTTCAAATCTTCTCCAGGTTGCTTTGCAAGGACCAGCGAGCAGGAACCCTCACTCGAATATTATTTTTTTCAATTTGCACCACATGGGTACCAGCTTCCAAATAACCGGCTTCACCGTCGCGGTGGTACCCCACTGGCCGATCCACTTTAAACTCCAGCCTGGTAAATGGCCACAGCGAAATGGCTGGATGGTCCAATCGATTCCCCGAAGCGGCCCGGGGCAATTGTTGCATGGATGTCCAAGGCAGCATGGGCTTGATAAGGCAGGCATCCAGCTGCCCATCGTCAAGTTTGGCCTCCGGGGCAAAACGAAAACCACCACCGGTGAAAGGCGAGTTGCAGATTTCCGCCATGAGGTATTTTCCCGAAGTGTCCAGAATCACATCATCACCGTGCTCGATTTTCCAGTGCACATCCTGCCCGAAATAACTCAAAAGTGTGGTGGCTGAAGCCAGGGTGTAGCGTCTGTGTCCAAGCCACCGCCACAACCTCGCCGCCCGGTTGGAAATGAGGCCGCTGGCCAAAATCCCCAGGGAGTTGATGAAAAAATCCCCATCGAGGGTGGCGGTGTCCACCTCCTGATCAAATCCGGTGCGCAGGGTTTCCAGGGCATCATCCACTGTCAGGCAACCCACCGCCCGAGCAAAATCGTTACCACTTCCGGATGGCAACACGCCCAAGGGGGTTTCGGTTCCCGCCAATCCTTTGGCCACTTCGTGCACGGTGCCGTCACCACCCAGGCTGACCACCAGATCCAGGCCTTCCACGGCCGCCTGGCGGGCAAGCTCGATGGCATGGCCGGGACAATCGGTGGGACGAAATTCAGCATGAAAACCGGCATCGGTGAGCAGGCGCACAGCTTCTTCGCCACCCAGACGGCCCCTAGAGGTGCCGGCAAATGGATTGGCAATGATCACCACGTGCTGCATGTATTCTTAATTCCAGGCGGAGGGAAAAAATGGCGGGAATGTGTGGGAATCGAACCCACCTCGGACGGTAAACGCGCCCGACAAAAGGATTTGAAGTCCCCGGCCGTCACCAGACGACACTCACTCCCGCGAGGATATCACTCATCAGAATAGGCTATCATTTCGATTTCCACCAGCACATCTTTTGGCAACCTTGAAACTTCCACCACACTGCGGGCAGGTGGGTTTTCGGCAAAGAAAGTGGAATACACCTCATTGATGTTGCCAAACTCGTTCATGTCGAGGATGAAGATGGTGGCCTTGATGACATTGTCGAGGGTCATGCCACCGGCTTCGACCACGGCTTTGGCATTTTCGAGGGCTTTCTGGGCCTGCTCGGCGGCGTTGCTGCCCACCACTTCCATGGTAGTGGCGTCGAGGGGAATTTGCCCTGCGGTGAACAGGAAACCACCGGCGGCGTTGGCTTGGCTGTAGGGACCGATGGCTGCGGGGGCGTTGTCGGTTTGAATGATTTTGCGGGTCATGGACTCTCCTCTTCAGTTCTGAAAACGAATTTAATCTGGAGGTAAGCCTAAGACTTCCACGACCATCCGCCAACAAAAAAGGCTGCGGGAAAAACCCGCAGCCTTATTTGTCTCAGCAACCGGAGTTACTTGACAGCCATTTTGGTTTCAACCAGAACGTGCATTGTAGCAGCTCTGTCATGAAGTTCCTGAAGTGTCTTTTCAGACCCTCCGCCACCAACTCCATCAGGATCGTTGTGGCAACCGTAGCAGGCGAAATCAAGTGTAATGGCTCCGCGCCCATCAGTAAGTGCTACACTGGTTCCATCCTCTGTGAACATATCAACCTTGCCATTGACTGACGTGTTGATTGTCCACAAGTGAGTGCTTACATCACCATCATGGATGTTGTTGGCAATGGCACTTTTGGAAGCATCAGGCATGTGACAGTCGACACAGGTTGCACCGTAACCATGTGTTGTTTCTGCAATATTTGCATGGCTACCTGTAACGTGGCAGCTAACACAATTGGTCGTTACGCTCACGCCGTCACCAGGAGCACCATCGTCAAACTTAACCGACGCATGGGGATCATGGCAGGTGTTACATTGTGGGCCGTAGGAAACATTGTGAGGAGAGTTGTACCACTCGTCATATTGTTCGTGGTGCTTGATAAATCCACCACTGGCTTCGATGATTTCTGGAGCGGGTGTCACGCCATTGTCGCCGCCACGTGTGTGACAAGTACCACAGAAGTAGGAAGTATCATCAATATCCATGCTGTAAGAGTTTGGCTCGAACACATGTTGGTTGCCCATTCCGTGACATTTCTCGCAGCCAATTCCGCCTTCAGCGAAAGTGCCCAGGAATCCTTCCATGCCATCCTGATTGTTGGAGGCATCGCCGTCATCAGAATCTACCCAGCCGGTAGTATGACAGGCACCACAGTCGTAGGGCTTGGTTTCTCCAGCGTGGTAGTTGGTGAAGGTTTCGTTCTCGAAGTTCCACTGATTGAGGCCTTCAGTAGGTGTGTAAATGAAACCATCATTTTTAATCCAACGCATTTTCCAGCCAAAGCCACCGATGGTGTAGCTGAAATCATCCCAGGTTGTTCCTGCTGGTGGCTCAATGGGAGCGTTGAAGTAGGCCGAAGGATCGGGGAAGTCGCCAGTTGGTGCTTCGCCATTAATTTTGGTCAACTTGTAGGGGTGACCTGAATGCTTCCACATATCGTGTTTGTCATAGTGACATATTGCACATGCGGCAGAGCCGGCATAACCAAGTGTGGGCAGGGTGGGCGGTGTCACAGGATCGGTTTCGTCACAATCATCAGAGCAACCTGCCATAGCGAGCAAGCCTACAACGAGAAGCAAGAGTAGTAATTTCCAGTTTGCCATGATTATCCTTTCGGGGTAAAAAGCAACTTCGGGTGAGAGAAAATCACTTGCCTGCCTAGTGCAGACGTCGTTAACAAAAAAACTACCAGAAAAGTAGGAGAATGAAAGAAAATTCTATGACAAAGACATGACAAGCTTCATAAAGTGTTTAGATGCAAGATTTAAGACAATTAGGATACAGATTATACACATTTGTAACTCCTTCTATATTAGTAGTATATAAACTTAACATTGTTAATTATTTGTCATTAGGTTCTAAGTTAAAAAAATTAACATTATTTTTGAGAATTCAGATCACGAGTGTTCCGGACGGGTTAAAACCCGCTGGTAAGGTTTCCTTTATTTTTTCTAATGAATTATTGGGTTGCCAAAATTGCAATTGAGACCCTCTATTTTATTCAGCAGAAATCACATACCTGAAACCGTGCCTGCCGTTTACCCCTAAATGTGGGCTGGGGTTTAGACGGGAAGCTGAACGGCATCGACGGGAAAGATCGCTCCAACCCCCACCTCGCAAAACCTTGTACCATCCTGGTGGTGGGCCAATCGGATCGATCTCTTCATCTGCATAAACATTATTGTACCAATCGTTGCACCATTCCCAAACATTGCCATGCATGTCATACATACCAAAGGCATTGGGGGTTTGCTCGGCAACCTGATGAGTCCAGCCGCCGCCATTGCCGCAGTACCAGCCCATATCCGCAAGAGATGGTTCATGCCCGCAACCAATTTCGGTTATTTCTCCACCAGCATAAGCAGTTGTCGTTCCAGCCCGGCAGGTGTATTCCCACTCTGCTTCTGTTGGCAGTCTGTAGCCTTCTGCTCCGTATGGGGCACCGTCATTGCATTTCCAATTAGTAGGGTCTTCATGATTATAAGCTCTAGGCAATCCTTCTTTTATGCTGAGCCAGTCACAATAGGAGGCCGCCCCGAACCAAAGGATTTCAATGACCGGATGATTTTCCTTGCCCGCATCAATAACGAAATTTGTACCGTCGAAAGAGATTTCGCAGTCTTCATCCTCATCCATATCCAGAAGCTCCAATGTCGAGCCATCAAGGTTGTCGTAAAGTCTGGTTCCATTCACCGCGCAATAGCCGTTGTCCAAGGCCCATTGGGCAAGATCAGCATATTGCTGATTGGTAACTTCAGTAGAGAACATGTGAAAATCATTGGTAAGAGTCACTGGGTGTTGGCCTTCATCGCCATTGTGCCCGAGCTCTTCTTCGGATGAGCCCATGATAAAGCTCCCGGCCTGGACAAAAACCAGCTCACCTGTGATCACCGATGGCGGGGTCACCGGGTTGTCATCTTCATCGCTGCACCCAAGAACAAAGAAAACCATCAGACTGAAAAAAAGTAACCCTCGACGCATTTTGTTCCTCCGATTTCTGGACCATTGTTATGCAAAACATAGTTCAATATCATACTGAATTACAATGTTTTTCCTGATTACAACACCAGGATTACTTTATCAGTTTGCATTTGAGAAACTTCCCCGAAAAATATAAAGAGGGCGACTCCTATGGGAATCGCCCTCCATTTCCATGGAAATTGCACCCAACTCTACTCCACAGTAACAGCTTTCGCCAAATTCCTCGGTTGATCCACATCCTCACCACGAATAACAGCAATGTGATAAGCCAAAAGCTGCAGCGGAACAACCGACAACAACGGTGTCCATATGTTCATGGTCTCAGGAATGGTGATCACATGGTCACTCAAGGCCGCAATTTCGGTGTCTCCTTCTGTGACAATGCTGATGATCTTTCCATCGCGGGCTGCCACTTCCTGCACGTTGCCCACAATCTTCCCGTAACTGCCATCCTTGGTGGCAATCACCACCACGGGCATATCCGGGTCAATGAGTGCGATGGGACCGTGTTTCATTTCAGCCGCGGGATAACCTTCGGCATGAATGTAGCTGATTTCCTTAAGTTTCAACGCACCTTCCAAAGCGATGGGGAAATTAACTCCCCGCCCGAGGTAAAGGCAGTTGGTGTGCTTGGCGTAAACTTCAGCAATGCGCTTGATGTGATCCGACTGGTCCAATACTTTCTGAACCAACTCGGGTAGCAATTTCAATTCGTTCAGCATTTGCGTACCACGGTCGGCACTCAGAATATTGCGCCGTCCCAATAGAATGGTAAACAGGGCCAGAATCGTCACCTGACTGGTGAAGGCCTTGGTCGAAGCCACCCCAATCTCGGGCCCGGCGTGGATATAAACTCCACACTCGCTCTCCCTGGCAATGGTCGAGCCCACCACATTGGTAATACCCATGATCTTGGCGCCCTTGCGCTTGGCCTCGCGCATGGCCTCCAGGGTATCGATGGTTTCGCCACTCTGGCTCATCACCAGACACAAAGTGCCTGGTTCAATAATCGGTGAGCGGTAACGGAATTCCGAAGCGTACTCCACTTCCACCGGAATGCGGGCATACTCTTCCAGCAGATATTCGCCCACCAGCCCGGCATGCCACGAAGTACCACAGGCCAGAATCACGATGCGACGAATGTTGCGCAGTTCCCAGTCGGTCAAATGGATGCCACCGAGTTTCACATCGCCGGCTTCGGCCAGAATGCGCCCCCGGAAGCTGTCTTTGATGGTTTGAGGTTGCTCAAAAATTTCCTTGAGCATGAAGTGCTCGTAGCCACCCTTTTGAATGGCATCCAGGTCCCAGGTGATTTCCTGGATCTCTTTGGTGACGGTTTCGTTGTCGATATTAAAGGTGTGCACGCCTTCAGGAGTGAGAGTGACCATGTCGCCGTCATCCAGGTAGATGACCTGACGGGTCTGCCCCATGATGGCCGCCACATCGCTGGCCAGGTAGTTTGATCCTTCACCAACACCAACAACCAGCGGGCTGCCCCGACGGGCCCCAACGATCAGGTCCGGATGATCCGAGTGGGTCACTGCGATGCCAAAGGCACCATCTACCACCTGCAGGGCCTGTTGAACGGCATTGACCAGGTCACCCTTATACAGTTCATCAATCAGGTGAACAAGCACCTCTGTATCGGTGTCCGATTGGAAGACATGTCCCTGTTTGCCCAGATTCACCTTCAAGGCATTGTAGTTTTCAATGATGCCGTTGTGCACCAGAGCAACATCACCTGATGTGTGGGGATGGGAGTTGACCGCGTTGGGCGCGCCATGAGTGGCCCAGCGAGTGTGGCCGATGCCGCAGGTGCCAACCATGTCGTCGGCATTGAGCTTGGCTTCCAGATTGCGGATCTTGCCTTTTTCTTTCACAACATGTTGCCCATCGGGACGCACAATGGCCAGACCGGCGCTGTCATAACCACGATATTCCAACCGTTTCAGGCCCTCCAGAATAACCTTGGCCGCATCTTCGGTACCTGTAACTCCAACAATCCCGCACATATTGACCCTCCTGAATATTTTCCGATGTTTCCAACATCCGTCATATGATAATCCCCCTTGGTGGCATCCGCATTCCGGGAGGCCAAAGGGCTGTCAAATGGGCGATTTCACCCTATTAATCAATTCGACGGCAGCAGCTTCGTCTTGAGCTTCGGCGATAATGCGCACCACCGGCTCGGTGTTGGACGGTCGCACATGCACCCAGGCACCCTCTCCCACCCATTTCAAGCCATCACGCGAATCAATAACCCCTGGTCCGAGTTTCATTAAAACCTCTTCCAGAGCCTTTCCGGAAGGCAATTCATCCGCCGCAACTTTGGTCTTGACCATGGAAACAGGAGGCAAATCGGCCACAATATCACTCAAGCTGCCACCGTGTTCGGCCACCGCCTGCAACACCATGGCAATGCCCACCAGGGCATCTCGTCCCGCATGGATAGTGGGATAAATGACGCCACCATTGCCTTCGCCACCAAGGATACAATCCTCAGCCAAAATGGTTTCCACCACGTTGGCCTCACCCACAGGAGTGCGATATACCTTGCAGCCGTGTTTGGCTGCCACAACTTCGATAAGACCAGTGGTTGAAAGATTGACGGCCATGTCCCCAGGAGTTTTGCCCAGCAAAAAATCCGAGGCGATGGCCAAAGTCATCTCTTCACTCAAGGCTACACCCTTGTCATCAACCAGGGCCAAACGATCAACATCGGGATCCACTGCAAAACCCAAATCCGCCCCCTGGGCCATCACTTCTGCGCACAGATCCTTCAAATGTGCGGGAGTGGGTTCCGGGTCATGGGGAAAATTACCGGACATCTCGCAAAAGAGTGGCGTGCAGCGCACACCCATGGCTTCCAGAAGGCTCGGCACGATGCTGCCCCCGGCGCCTTCCACAGCATCGACCACCGCGTGCAAACCACGGCTGCGAATGCGATCCACATCCAGCCAGTCCACTCCCATGATGGCGTCGAGGTGCAGCTGGTCGGAACCCTGCCGCTCCACCACACTGCCCAGTTTGTCCCAGGCCACATGCCCACTGCCGTCTTCATATCGTTGACGAAGTTCCCGATTGTGGGCTGCCGTCAGAAAGAGACCATCGCCCTGCAAAAACTTCAGGGCATTCCATTGCTGAGGATTGTGACTGGCGGTGATGATGATGCCGCCAACGGCGTTGCTCTCCTGAACCACCACCTCAACGGTGGGTGTGGTGGCAATGCCAATATCCCAGACCTCATGACCGGTGGATGCCAAGGCAGCGGCAACCGCATCAAAAACCATGGGGCCACTGGGACGACTATCACGCCCCACAACCACAGGACCATCAGGCAACCAGGCACCATAGGCAGCAGCCCAACGGCTGACTGTCACCGCGTCGAGGCCATCGCCGATCACACCACGAATACCGGAAATACTTATACGAAGAGGCAAGAGTGTTCCTCCTGGGGGTGGCGACTTGGTCGACACGGTGAAAATTGTTTCCTGGATACTACCAACGGGCAGCCCGGGCACAAAGACAAAAAAACCTGCCATCAGGCAGGCTCAAAACATTTTGGTTCAAAAAAGAAGCTGGAGCTGGTGTGCGGAATCGAACCGCAGACCTTCTCATTACGAGTGAGATGCTCTACCAACTGAGCTACACCAGCATCCACCGGGCCTCACGGCCGTTCTTCCAGAAAACTTGACGCCGGGCCTCACGGCCGATCTTCCGAAGGAAGATTTTCTGAATTATTTAGTGGTGCCTGGGGGCGGAATCGAACCACCGACACCATGATTTTCAATCATGTGCTCTACCAACTGAGCTACCCAGGCACCAAATTGTTCCGGTCTGAGACCGGGAGCGAGAATAAAACACAACCGAGAGTGGAAAGTCAAGGCGCGGACGAGATTTTTCCGTCCGCGCCTCAATGGGGTGGGTCCTGTCAGTGGGTTTGCACACCAGTGAGTTGCTTGATGGTGCTGATCACCTCGTCCAATTCAAATGGTTTGTACATGCAGGCATCGGCCCTGGACCAGGTGGAAATGAAACGCTCGCGCTCCCTTGATTCCACTTTGCGGGCGGTTAAGAGCATGATTGGGAAGGAAATGGCCTCCGGATCGTTCTCCATCCACTCCTTCAGCATGCGGCTGACTTCGTAGCCATTGCAGCCGGGTAGCATTACGTCCAAAATCATGAAATCCGGAGGCAGACGCTTGGCCTTCTCCAGCCCTTCCAGCCCATCGATGGCCGTGGTGATTTCAAAACCTCGCCGGCCCAGACTGTATTCCAGGGTTTCCAGGATATCGGGTTCATCGTCCACTACCAGAATCTTGATTTTTCGATCCATTCGTCTTCCTCCGGTGCTCCCCGCCTGGGGATTTTGGTTCATACATCTGCATCGGCAACTATTTCAATCCATTAACCTGTTTTTGGTTTGTCCCGGGACTCCATCCAGCGGGGCAATTCAATGCACGCCATGGTTCCCTGGCCCGGTTTGCTTTCCAGCTTCAAATCACCGCCCAGGGCCCGAACCAACCCCTGGGTGATGTGCAATCCCAGCCCTGACCCGAGGGCATGGCAATTGTTCTCGTCATGGACACGCTTGAAAGGTTCAAAAACCTGAGAAAGGGCTTTTTGGTCCATTCCCGGGCCAGTGTCGGTAACAATGATAGAGAACTTATCTCCAGCCGGATTTTCCAGGATGGAAACCTCCACCCGGCCACCCGAAGGAGTGAATTTGATGGCATTGCCCACCACATTGGAGATCATCTGCACTACTTTGTCCTGATCCACCCTCGCCGGCAGCCTGGACGGCAGGTCTTCCCGTACAAATACCAAACCTGCCGTACGGGCCGCTTCGGCATGCAATTCAAGAGCCTCACCCAATACGGGCGCCAAATCCCCATCCACCAATTTTAGAACCAGGCTGCCCGCTGCTGCCCGAGAAGTGTCCAACAAGTCTCCCACCAAACGATCCAATCGTTCGATATTGCGCAGAGTCATGCCCAGGAAGTGATCCTGATCGTCATTCAATGGTCCGGCTTCTCCGGTTCGCACCAGATTCAAACTGCTTTTCATGGATGTCAGAGGAGTGCGCAACTCGTGATAGAGAGTGCTGACGGTTTCAGCAAGGCTTTCGCTCCTGAGTTCAGAAGCAGTCAACCTGCGCAAATTCAAAACACGGTGTCCAGCCGGGGTCACCTCGGGCCGCCCCGCCACATTTCCGGCGACAACATCACGCCAGGAACCATTGGCCGCCAAGCGAGTCATGGCACCTGCCAACCAGCGTTGCCAAACCAGGGCCGAAGTGCCCACTGTTTCGCGCAAAAGATCTTCACAAGCTGGATTGGGTAAAATAGGTCCTCCAGAGGCGTAGATGGCCAGGGCCACTGGAGCAGAGAGGAAAATTTGCCGGAATAGATCCGGAATATTTTTCCCGCCCAGAGTCTCAATGTCGTTCAACT
>JAUUYW010000033.1 GCA_030590265.1 Candidatus Krumholzibacteriia bacterium | reverse complement strand
TCTGAAACACTGGCCCGGGCATGGTGGCAGTGGTACCGACAGTCATCTTGAGACAACGGTGGTGCAAATTTCCCCTGAGGACGAAGTACCTTTTCGCCATGGTTTGCAGGCGGGAGCCAATGCCGTCATGGTGGGCCATTTGCTCTTCGATGACAGCGGATTGCCTGCAACTCTTTCGCCAACTTTCCTGCTGAAAACAAGAAGTATTCTGGGTGGGGATTGTCCAGACGGAAGCAATTTTGTTCTGTTGGCCGATGATGTGAGCATGGGTGGTTTGCGCCAACCCATGGCCCAATTAGGTGTTTCTTTGGAGGATGGTCTTGCTGATTTTGAAGTTGGGGCCATGGTTGAAGTTGAGACCCTGACCTTGGCCTGGTTTGAGCATCTGACGGCTGCGGGATGTGATCAGTTGCTGCTGCGGGGAATTCCCTTTTCGGCTTTTCCCATGGAAATTCTCCCTGATACAGCCAAGTTGAAATTTCCTTTAAGGGCTCACAATGTTCTGGGGGAAGAGGTGACGAAATGCGACGATTTCTCCGATACAGCCTATCTTGAAACCCGGCAATTCTGCCATTCAGATTTTTCTGATTCCCGAGGTGAACTGATTTTTTTGGATCTGGCCCGACAAGATCGCTGGCAGGTGGCAGGTGGTTTGGAAGCTGAGCACTGGACTCAGTGGGATAAAATGTTGGCTGCGAATTTTGCCACAGTTTACAGGAGTGAACAATTGGACCAGGCCGTTCATGATGGTGCTCCTGTCTCAAACCTCTTGGTCACCAACCACCGTCCTTTGCTGTTGCATTGGGACACCGACCTCTGGGCTCAAAGCCTAAAGATGAGGCTGGCTTCGTCTGGACGATGTTTGGTCATGGGGCATCCGTCGTTGGCTGGAGACTTTGAGGTTTTTCTTGGTGAAAACTGGGTGGTGGAGTCGCTGTATGATGTTAGTTGTGAAGACTTTAACCCAGTCAAAGACTGAATGTGGTTTTGGGCTTCGGATCAGACCTTTGATCAAAAAAATATGACAACGCCGGTCAACAAAAATTTGACACCGCAGGCAGGTCCCACTATATTGCTGGCCTCGTTAGAGAGATTCTGGCGGGGGCGTAGTTCAGTTTGGTTAGAACGCCGGCCTGTCAAGCCGGAGGTCGCGAGTTCGAGTCTCGTCGCTCCCGCCATTTTTTTATCCGCGACTTTGGTCGCGGTTTTTTTATGCCCATCAGGTGCGGATTCAGCCAACCGACAAGGAGTTACCATGCAGATTATCAAACTATTGGGAATCACCATATTGAGCCTGGCCCTGATTGCCGGTGTGCTCGGTTGTTCAGAGCAGGAGGAGAACAACGTGAGAAATGAATCAGACACCGGCACCTGCGACTGGGTTGAGCAGGGTCCTGTCACTGTGGTCGACGATTTGTCTGCCCGTCTCGAAGCTTACGTTCCCACGGAGCTGACTCCCGACATCAGCCATCTGGATGCAACGCAGACCGCGGTGCTGAATAAGCTGGTGGCCGCCAGCAAATTGATGAACGAGATTTTCCTTCTGCAGGCCACTCCCTGCCGCGAAGAACTGCTGGCCGTCATTGATGATTTGCCCGCCAACCAACAGGTGGGATTGAGGCGCTATTTTGCCATCAATGTCAGTCCCTGGGATCGTCGTTTCCATCATGAACCGTTTTTTGGTTCCTGGAAGCATCCCGAAGGAGCAAATTATTACCCTCTTGATCTTTCGGAGCAGGAAAAAGCCATGATTTCCGATCCGACCCAGGGTTTCGATGGTCTGTTCACCATGATTCGCCGGGATGAGAGTGGGGCCTTGAAGGCCATTCCCTATTCGAAATTTTTCAAACCCCAGCTGGACGAAGCAGCCGGGTTGTTGCGTGAAGCCGCTGTTCTGACTGCCAACGAGTCCCTGCGGGCTTTCCTGAATTCCCGTGCCGATGCTTTTGCTACGGATGACTATTACGAGTCTGATATGCTCTGGATGGATTTGGACAGCACCGTGGAAATCACCATTGGTCCCTATGAAACCTATGAAGATGGACTTTTCGGTTTCAAGGCGGCTTTTGAAAGCTTTGTCACTGTGACCGATCCTATTGAATCGGCCCGATTGGCGAAATTCAAGGATGAGCTGCCCTGGCTGGAATCCCAATTGCCCATTGCCGACGATATGAAAAATACTAGTCGTGGTGGAGAGTCGCCCATTCGGGTGGTGGATGAAGTTTACAGTGCGGGTGATACCCGCACCGCCGTGCAGACCATCGCCTTCAACCTGCCCAATGATGAACGGGTTCGTGAAGCCAAGGGCAGTAAAAAAGTCCTGTTGCGCAATGTGATGAAATCAAAGTTTGAAAAAATTCTGCTGCCCATTGCCGACGTTTTGGTGGTGCCCGAACAAGTGGGTGACCTGACGGCTGAATCTTTCTTTTTGCACACCCTGTGGCACGAGATGAGCCATGGGCTAGGGCCGGGGAAAATCACCCTTGATGGTCGGGAGACTGAAGTACGTTTGGAGTTGAAAGAAACCTACAGCACCCTGGAAGAGGCCAAAGCCGACGCCATGGGTGAGTGGGATATCTTCGTTTTGACCAGGGCGGGTCGTGGGTATTTTTCCGAAAACATTTTCAAGGAGCAGTCGGCCACTTATTTGGCGGGATTGTTCCGGTCGGTAAGGTTTGGCATCGGCGAAGCCCACGGGCAAGCCAACGCCATTCAGTACAATTACCTGCTTGAGAAAAAAGCTGTGCTCTTTCATGGGGATAGCGGACGGTACAGCATTGATGTGCCCGTATTTGAAAAAGCCATCGCCGAATTGGTCGCTGAGATTTGCGTGATTCAGGCCCATGGCGATTACCAGGGGTCAGTGGACTTCATCAACAAATATGGGGTTATGACCGATATGCTGGCTGCTTCCCTGGCAAGGTTGGATGATATTCCGGTGGATCTTGAACCGTTGTTCCCTACTTACGAATAACATCAGGACAGTATGGAGCTCCCCGGCTGTTGGGCCGGGGAGCATTTTTATTGGCTGGTCGAAAAGATATTAGAGAGAATGTTCTGCAGACCCTCATAAACCTCTTCGTCAAGCGGTGGCATGCAGCGATAGAGTTCGGTCGGAACTTCATAGGGGTCAGGAGTGGGGGAGGGATTCAATTTGGCGGCTTCCTGATAGGCTGCCAGCCAGGCAGTAGGCGAGCCAGCTGTATCGCGCAGACGTTCTTCACCCAATTGCCCTGCGATGGCGCTGCTCATGGAATAACCACCCTGTCGCAACGAGCTGGAAGCCAAGAGGGTTTTGGCCAGATTGCGTCCGTTCTTCTGCATCAAATCCTCATCGGCAAACATTTTTGGCAAATTGAAATTAAGCAGGGAAATTGCTCTTTGCCCGTGCTCAAAAACTGTCTCCGGTACGATATTGATCTCACCTAGTTTGGGATGAACTGGGTTGAAAATGGTGCCCGGCTGATCCTGGATGTAATCGATCAGGCCCTCGTTCATCATGATGCGAAGACTGTGGGCCACGGCCAGTTCACCTTCGGTGCCGGTGGGCGAATCTCCATGCAACGCCATTGTAGAACGAAACAGCATGCCGGTGAGTTGTCTCACCAATTGATTCAAATTGCCTGCCTGCAAAACACCGGTATCCACAAAAAGAAAATTTTCCATTGTTCGGATTTCAGGCTTGCTGGGAAAGAAGCCGATGACCAGGGAATCGGGTGTTACGTCGGAGGAAATCCAGAAATCGATCTGGTCCCTAAAACTGCAGCAATGGCCGCCGGTTTGAAATTTCTGGATCAGCGAGTCAATTTCTACAAGGTGCTCAACGGAGTAGCGGAAACTTTCGCTGAATCGACGGCGATCCTTATTGTGTTTGACACCGGTTGCCACTTCGTCACTTGCGAAGGTAGCCTCCAGCCAGTTGACTATGCGGATGGAAGGCAGATTGCCATCCATGCTTTCTTTCCAATGGGATATGATGGGCAAATCCGCAAAAACCTGGAAGTCGGTTCTGGTTGGTGGATTTTCACTGGCTGCAGCGTGGGCATACCCGGCAAAGACCTGCCAGGCGGTGTCGTCCACGGTGATTTCGCAGAGATCGTTGGCGGTGACCGAATTGTTGGTGGACTTGTTGGTCTGATCAGTGCTGTCTTTTCCACAGGAAGAAACAAATAAAGTTATAGCAATGAACCAGGCTGTCAGCATCACTTTTTTGAGATGAATGAAGTTGTTGCCGGGCAGGTCATGGACTATCATTTGCAATTCGTACTTTCAGTGGTTCGCTTATTCTGACCAGGGAGAAGGCTCTTGCTTAAGGTCAATGAAATATACACTGCTATCAGTGGAGAGTCACGCTTCATGGGTTGGCCCTGCACATTGATTCGTTTGACAGGATGCCATATTCGGTGCTCCTGGTGTGATTCCGAGCACAGCTTTACCGGCGGGCAAAACCTTTCGGTTCAGGACATTGTGCAAAAGGTGCGTGACAACTGTTTCAAGACTGTTTTGCTTACCGGCGGCGAGCCATTGCTGCAGCATGAAGTTCAACAACTGATGCAGGCACTTCTGGCCGATGGTCGCCGTATTTTGTTGGAGACCAGTGGTACCTTGATGGGGTCGAAGGCTTTGTCATTGGCCGATGTTCCTCAAGGGGTTCACCGGGTCGTGGATCTGAAAGCCCCGGGCAGCGGCATTGGTTCCGAAAAAATTGACTGGCAGGGTTTGGCTTTATTGGGCCAGGGCGATGAAATCAAGGTCGTCTGTGCCCATCGTCAGGATTATGAATGGGCCCGGGATTTGGTTCTGGCCGGTGGTCGATGGGACCCGCAACTAAGGGTTTCGTTTTCTCCGGTGCAGGACAGCTTGTCCTCACGTGATTTGGCCGAGTGGATTTTAAAAGACGGTCTGGATGTTTGTTTCCAGATTCAATTGCACAAGGTTATTTGGCCCAATGTGGAACGGGGAGTTTGAGATGAGTGATACAAAGAAGGATCTGGCCATCGTATTGGCCAGTGGGGGACTGGATTCGGCGGTGTGTTTGGCCGAAGCCACTTTGCAATACGACGTGGCCCTGTTGCATGTCAATTATGGTCAACGCACCGAAGCGCGTGAATTGCATGCTTTCCATACTTTGGCTGATCATTACGAAATCAAGCAGCGGCTAGTGGTGGATATTTCCTATTTGAAGGAAATTGGCGGCAGCAGTTTGGTGGATGAATCCATGGCGGTTGAAACGGGCTTACCCCAAGACGGAGCGGTTGTGCCTTCGACCTATGTGCCTTTCCGCAACGCGCACATTCTTTGTGTGGGTGTGAGCTGGGGTGAGGTGATCGGGGCCCGGGGTCTGTTCATTGGAGCTGTGGAAGAAGACGGCAGTGGGTATCCCGATTGTCGGCAGGATTTTTATGACAAATTTTCCGCGGCGGCTGATGCGGGGACCAAACCCGATACCAAGGTGCTCATTCACACGCCGTTGATCAGGATGAACAAGAAGTCCATTGTCTTGCGTGGTGTTGAACTGGACGCTCCATTGCACTTGACCTGGTCCTGTTATACCCAATCGGAGAAAGCCTGCGGCGTGTGCGAAAGCTGTCTCCTGCGTTTGCGTGGGTTTGAAGCTGCTGGTGTGGTCGATCCGATCCCGTACGATTAGGACTTCTGCTCGAACTTGCTGAAATCATAATCCTGGTAAGCGTTGCAACGGCTGCACAGGTGGATCAGATCGCGCCGGCCATCGTCCAGCAAATCGCGCAGGCAATTGGCGGCGTAACTTTCCCATATCTCCAGGACTGACTGCTCCTGAACATTGCCAATAACTGCTCGTTCGTGCACATCCCAGCAGCAGATGGTGGCGTTTCCATTGGAATAGAAGAACATCTCGTCCAGAACCTTGAGGCAGGGTTTCATCACCACGTCGTGGCGCTGTTGTCCGGTCCAGGGCCATTGGTAGAGTTGGGTGACCAGCACTTCACTGCATTGGGGCTCCCAGAAGGCGCGGTAGTCCTGAACCTCGTGAGTGTTCTCAGGCACTTCGATCATGCGCACTTCGGTGAAGACTTTGTCACGGTAACCACCTTCGTCCCAGAGTTGCAGAAACCGTTGGGTGCGCTCCATGACCCGGTCGTAGTTGATACCCAGGCGTGACGGTTCGTAGGTCTCGCGGCTGAGTCCATCAATGGAAAAGCGCATGATGTCCACACCGGCTTCCAGCAAATCGATGCTCAATTGTTCGGTGACCAGTTCGCCATTGGTGTTGAACTCGACTTGGGCCGTGGGATCGTTGCTTTTGATATAGCGCACGATTTCGGGCATGCGGTTGTCCACAAAAGGCTCGTTGGTCAAAAAGGGACGATAGATTATTCCCAGGCCGCGCGTATCATCGACAATTTTTTGCCAGGTCTCGGTGGGCATGCGGGATGGGTCGCGCACGATCTCATTCTGGGGGCAGAATGCGCATTTGGCATTGCACTTGGTCACCGTCTCCAGTTGAATGAAACGGGGTTTTTCGGCGTAGGGCAGGTTCCAGCGGGCGCCGGAGACATTCTTGTTGCGGGCAGATGGGCGTTTGCTCTGGTCAGCCTGATCAGGTCGCATGGTTTTCTCTCCAGGATGATTTCAAATAGGGTTCTATGGTGTGCAGGCTGCGCTCGGTGGCGCCGCGTTGGTCCAGGACCACCTGCCGGGCTAATAGGCCTGTTTCCTTCAGCAATTTTTCATCGGACAACAAACGCCCGGCCTGGGCGAGGGCTTCCTCCGGTGTGTTGAGCACAAATCCGGCCTGGCGTGAGACTAGCAGCCCGGCTTCTTCGGCGTTTTGGATTCGGGGGCCGAACATCACCGGCATGGTGGCCACCGCAGGCTCCATGGTGTTGTGAACTCCGGTAGTGAAGCTGCCTCCCACGTAGGCAAGATGACCCGAACGGTAGATTTCCGCCAGTACTCCGATGCTGTCCACCAGGATGATGCGGGTTTCCAGGTGGACGCTGGCCCCACTAGCCATCAATTGGGACAGGCGGGTGTGAACGATTTTTTCACGGTTGAGGCGCTTCTCCAGGGCTGCCAGACGGTGCGGCAAAGGTTCGTGGGGGGTGAGCACCACTTTGAGGTCCGGGAATTGATTCAACAGTTCGGGCAGGATAGGCAACCACAACTTTTCATCAGGGGGCCAGGTGCTGCCGAGGATGAGCAGGCGTCCGCCAAGTTTTTTCAATTCAGTGGCGGTGGTGCCGTCGCGGGCGGCTTCGAAGCGCAGGATGACCTGTTCCACCCTGGTATCGCCGGTAACACTGACCGGGCAAGAGACACCGAGCTCCTCGACGAAGCGTTGGGCGTCGTCGGGCGTGCAAACTCCGATGTGCGTGAAATGATTGAATATTTCCCGGAACATTGCTTTGGCCATGGGGTGCAGACGGGAGCTTTTGGGTTGCAAAGAACCTGCCAACAAAAACACCGGTACCTGATGGCGCACAGCCGCCAGAACCTGGTTCGGCCAGCAATCAAATTTCACAAAGACCAGCAGGCGGGGTTGCCACATTTGCACCAGGCGTTCCATGTGGTCAGGGTGATCGAAAGGAAGGTATTCGTGAACATCTGCACAGGGGCGTTTGAGCGCAAAATCGTATCCCGAAGGAGAAAAATGGGTGACCATGACCGGGGGCGCATCCGGCAGGGCTTTGATGGCGTCGATGATGGGACGGGCCTGCTCGTATTCACCGACACTGGTGACATGAAACCAAATGCCACCGCGCACTGCAGAAGCCTTGTGGGCCAAGCGTTCCATCAGGCCCTGACGCCCTTTAACACCAGTTTCCAGTTTCGTGGAAAAAGAAGCCAAGTGGTTGGCCAGGCCCACCAGAATGGGGCTGGCTGTTTGGTAGAGGCGCAGAAGCAAACCCTTGGCTCTGATGGGAGAATTTTCCGGGCTCATGAGGATGACTCCGAGGCTTGGGTCATTTGGGTCAGGGTTTCAAGGACCAAGTCTGGTTCGATCCGTTTGAGGCAGGCCAGATCACCCCGGTGGCATTCTCGTTTGCCATTGCGCGAGCAGGGGCGACATTCCAATTCCACTTCCAAAACACGGCTGCCGGGCAGGTGGGGGAAATATCCGAACTGCTTTACGGTGGGGCCGAAGAAAGCCAGCACGGGAGTGCCCACGGCTTCAGCTACATGCAGCAGACCGCTGTCGTTGGTCAAAACCCAGGAGCATTCAGCCAGGAGGCTTGCCACTTCAATGAGAGGACGGTCCTGGATGATTTCCACTTGCTGGTGCTTGGCAGCAATCAGGGCCAGGCGGCTTTCGGGGAACCAGTCGGCTTCCCTTGGACCGATAAAGATACGTACGGGAGTATCATTTTCTTGGCAAATGTTCTGCACGATATCCGCAAAGTTTTCTTCCGGCCAACGCTTGCTGTTCCATTGAGCACCGGGAGCGAGGCCCAAGGGCGGAGGGGAACCGGGGGTGAAAATTTTCAGTCTGGCGAGAGGGGCAGGATATTCTGACGCCGGGTTTGCCACCAAGGAATCAAACAAGGCATCGAAGCGCTGGCTCATGGTGGTGTTCAAATGACGGTGGCTTTTGCGCAGACCGAGCAGAGCCAAGCGGGCGGTGGTGTGTTTTTTGAGTTGTGCGCTGGGGCGTTTGCCCATGAGCATCAGCATGAGGTGGCTGCGCAGGATATTGTGGGCATCGACAATGGTGTCGAATTTTTGGTTGCGCAAATGAACAGCCAGTTGGCGCAATTGGTTGAAGCCGCCAGAGGGCAGAGCAATAACGCGGTCAATGCCATGCACGTTTTCCATGAGCGGAGCGAAGGCGGCTTTGGTCACAAGTGTGACCTGGCAGTCGGTCGCTTCTTGGCTTTGGGCAAAACGTGACAAGGACCAGGCCAGCAGGCACAGGTCTCCGAGGGCTCCAAAACGGATGATGAGGATTTGCTTCAAAACGGCCTTACGATTCGGGGGATAGGACACGACGCCTGCATCATGAGGCATTTCCCGCTTTGGGAAAATGTTTTTTTGGGGTTGAAATGGCAAGGCGGCATCGATTTGACTGCGACTTCCGAAGGATGAGGAATTCGACTATAGGTCCAGGATGGCCCAGGTGGTGCAGCCATCATGCCCCGTATCACCCAAGGGCTCATCCAGATATCTGAATCCGAACTTCTCGAACAAATGCTGAGCGTGAACCATGTTGGCAAGTGTCTCCAGATAGATTTGCCTGTAACCTACTCCACGAGCAAATTCCAAACAACGGGTCATGATCTGGTGTCCCAGTCCAATGCCACGCCCAGTGGGCAGAATATACATTTTTCGCAATTCGCAGGTTTCATGGTCTTGGCAACCGGCCAAGGGTGCGATGCCTGCTCCTCCCAGCAATTTCTTGCCCTTGCAGGCAATGAAAAAGGCTGATTTTTCGCTCTGATACGCTTCATGCATTGAGTCCACTTCCGAGTCACCAATGGACATTCCAGCACCCACAGCACCAAATTCGGACATTACTTGACGGATGACCGCACTCATTTCGTCGTCATCATTGGGAGAGATGGGCCTGATCTCGATCTCGGCGAGTTTGTTACAGCGGGACAGGGCTTGGGCGTATAGGCCCATTCCCTTGGTGACGATGTTCTGATCCGAAGGACTGAGCAATTCGAGAGCAGCACGAGCCTGAAATTCGGCGACATCATTAATCTCGCTCACCTTTTTCATGCCCTCTGGTGTCAACTGGAGTTGGCGTCTGCGGCCATCAGCGGCATCCGAGTGCACCTTGATGACTCCTTCGTCGATCAGAGGTCGAATTGATCGGCTGGTGGATGAGATATCCTGGCTGAGGATCCTGGCCAGTTCGCCTACGGATAAACGTTTGCGGGTGTCCAACTCCACCAGGATATGACACTGAGAATGGGTGCAGCCAGTTTCACGATAACGGGTTTCAAGAAAGCCGAGCTCTCGGACAGCTTGCCGGGACGATTCCCGCAACTGGGTGACAGCAGCCTGAATATTTTTCATGGTGGTCCTCTTTCGGCAGATTTGGCCTTGGAATAGGCTTGTCCGTCGCAATTAGTGGAGGGCTGGTTGTCTATTTTTGAGGTTTTAAATTAGCATGCATCCATCAGCTTTGACAGGACGGACTATCAAATACTTTATTGCAAATAGCTAAATAAAAGGTTAACCTTAGTTATGTAATTGACAGGAAAGAACAAGTATGAGATAATTCATCAAGTGTTGTGGTGGTGCTATTTGGCTATCCCTGCATCGTTCCCATTAGGAAAGGCCAAGCAATACCATGATACTGGAACGACAGAGCAATTTGTGGGCGGGCATTTGGTTGTTTGGAAGCATCTTCCTGGCGCTTTCCATTGGGGTCGCATGGTCAGAGACTGCTATTGTTGGCAACTCGCAGCGTTCTTCTGCAACGGAACGAAACAACGCCAGATTGATGGCCATGGACAATGAAGGTACCCTTCACGCCGTTTTCTATGACAATGGAATCGTCCACTCCTTCTCCACCGATGGGGCCCAAACCTGGTCCAATCCCCAATTCCGGATTACCGAGGTTGGCCGAAACCCCGCCATTGCTGTGGGTGGAGGGGAACGAATGGACCTTCTCTACAAGCGTGGGGGAACCTTGGCCTTTGAAATCGTCCATCGCTCGTACAACGGGTTCTGGAGTGAAGAAACAATTGTTTACAACAGTCCCGAGGTGCCGGTTTCTCGGCCTTCTCTGGTGGTGGATTCATCAGGAGACCTGCATTGTGTCTGGCAAAGGTCCGGTTATGGGGCCACGCCCAACTCCGAGGTTTGGTATTGCAAGCGAACGGCCGGTGTCTGGGGCGCGGCCATGAATGTCAGCAACACCTACGGCGCATCGGAGTATCCTACCATGGCAATGGGTTCCGACGATAATGTGCACGTTTTCTGGAAAGATTCCGGTGACAACATCAGTGACCCCAAGAAGGTTTTATACCGAAAATACACCGTGGGAGAGGGCTGGGATCCCGATGTCACCAATGTCAGCAATACCACCGGAAACGGTAGCAGCTCAACCATGGATCCGTGCGCGGTCGTCGACTCCCAGAATGACCTGCATCTGGTATGGAAAGATTATCAGCCGGGCAGCAAGGAAATCTTCTACAAAAAATGCACTGCTGGAGTTTGGGATGAAACCCCGTTGGATTTGAGCGGAACGGGCAATGCTTCGGATACCCCAAGCATCAGTGTCGATGGTCACGACAACCTCACTGTGGCCTGGGCAGAAAAGACTGATGGCGTCTACTATGATGTGGTGGTTCGGGAGTATTCCAAGGCTACCAGTCTCTGGTCAACGACAACCAACATCAGCAATACCCCAGGCAGCGATACACGTTATCCAAACCTGCCGGTTAATACAGCAGAGGGGATGACTTGTCTTTGGACCGAAGGTGAAAGCAGTTTGTATGATATCGTCTGTTGGCACAACAATCTGATTAGCTCGGTCGGTGATGGAGGATTTCCTGTTGAGGAAATAAAAGCCAAGCTGTACCCCAACCATCCCAATCCCTTCAATCCGGCAACGACTCTTGCCTTTGAACTGCCCCAGGACTCGGTGGTAACCCTGACGATTTTGGATGTGAGTGGTCGTCTGGTAAAGACTCTTGTCTCGGGGCCACGTTCAGCAGGCTTTCATCGGGTTGTCTGGCGAGGAAATGATGAACATAACAAGGCAGTGGCCAGTGGGGTCTATTTTTCGAGCCTTTCGGTGAACGGTGTTCAGGATGCCCGCAAGATGATTCTATTACGCTGATATGGCATGTTTAAAAAGGCCCCGAGCCCGTTTGCCCAGGGCCTATGCAAAAGCTGATTTAGCCAAGTTTATTTGACCAAAGTCATGGTTCTTGTCTGGATAGATTTCCCAGTTTCAAACCTGTAAAGGTAGACACCTGCAGCAGCGGTGCGTCCTGCTTCATCACGTCCATTCCAAGTCACCGTATGGGGACCGGCTGGTCGCTGTTCGGCGACCAGGGTTTTGACCAGTCGGCCAGCGGCGTCGAAGATCCTCAGACTGGCGTGGGCATCAGATCCCATCTCAAAGGATATATTGGTTTGAGGGTTGAAGGGGTTGGGAGCACATGGGTAAAGAAGGTTTACTGATACAGGCGTGTCGTCAGTCGGTGATAACTCATCAATAAAACCGTAGGACCAAGTGTTTCCGATTGCTAATGGGAAATAGCCTGTTCCACCAACAATACTGAAACTGGTCAAGACGTCAGTGCCGTCCGAAGGAAAATAGTCTCCCACTAATCCCACCCCTAAGACCCAGTTTCGCACTTCAGTGAAGGTTTCCGGATCTTCGTTAGGCCGGATGACACAGCGGGCAGATGTAAAGTTTCCAGCGGGGCCAGAAAAGGATTCAACAGCTTCGAAATGTTCCGTTGAGGGTCGATCGAAATCATCAAGGAAGGTGCTCCAACTCGACCCGACTGAATCGTCTGGGCCAGGTGCTACGAAAGTTCCCTCTGGGAACATTACCCAAAAGTCAGTGCCAAATTCGCGGTTGGCAACAAAGCGGCGATGGCCTTCTTCTGTGGATAAGAAAATCGTTGCGCCAGTATTGTCTTCGTCTGCGAAGGTAACTAGGTACCCAAATTGGCCGGCCAATGTGCTGTCAGCGTAAACGGTCCATATTTCATCGGCGGCGGCCTGGAAAACCAGGCCCAGGCAAGTGGACAGGACAACTGTCAAGACTACTAGGAACTTCATTGGTTGATCCTCCAGAGCTAAAGGTGTGGAATGGCAAATGGCTCATACCCTATTAAAAAGATAGAGATTGTCCAGTATAGCACATCTTTGCCTTGTGAAGAGGTTATTTTGAAATCATTTTCAAAATATTAAATGGCAATGAGTTGAGTTCTTAATTTGTGATTCTGAGAGCCTAAACTATCCTTTTTCGGCATTGTAGGGCTTGCCCGACTGCCGAGGAACAGCTACCATCACCCTACCACTGTGAAACTTCCATCGCACTTCAAGGGTGTTTGACTTGGATCTGATCCTCCTGTTCATTTTACTGGTTATATCCGCTACCTTCTCAGGATCGGAAACTGCCTTCTTTTCCCTTGGGTCAGTTGAGATCGCCCGATTGGAGAGGGAAGGCTCGCCTGCAGGCCGGAGAGTGGCCCGCATGCTTCGGCGTGCCTATGATCTTCTGAGTGCCCTCCTGATTGGCAACCTTCTGGTCAACACAGCCGCCAGCGTGGTGGCCACCAGCCTCTGCTTGCATTGGTTTGGAGCCAGTGGGGTGGCCATAGCGGTCCCGGTGGTGACTCTTCTGCTGCTTCTGTTTGGCGAGATTACACCCAAGATGCTGGCTCTGCGTTTCCGGCATACGGTGGTCATCCTGGTCCAACCGCTGTTGCAGATCTGGCTGTGGCTAACCTGGCCTCTGCTGAAAATTCTGGCCCTGTTGGTGCGGTTTGTATTGCGAATTATTCCATTGGAAAACGTTGGCAGCCGTCCTCTCGATACAGCCGAGTTGCAGGTAGCCTGCGACCTGGCTGTGGATGACGGAACCCTCTCTGAAACCGAAGGCCGTTCGCTGGCCCGCTTGTTATGGCTGGAGGATCTGGAAGTAGTGCAGGTGATGACTCCGCGCACTTCGGTGGTGATTCTGCGCCGGGACATGAATCTCAAACAATTTTTGGCCACGGCTCGCCGCGCCGGGTTTAATCGGTTTCCGGTGATGGAAACCGGACAGGATATTCCCGTTGGTTTTTTCCACATGAAAGACCTGTTGGGCAGATCGGGTGATGAACTGGAATATCCCCTCAAAGACCAGTTGCGCCCCTTGCTTTTTGTACCCGAAAGCAAGGATGTGGCCGCTCTTCTGGCTGAAATGCGCCAGGGCCGGGCACATCTCGCCGCGGTGGTCGATGAGCACGGCGATTTCACCGGCATCGTGACCATGGCCGATTGTTTGCAAGCGCTGATGGGACCGGTGATGGATTCCGCTATCCACGATGCCCAGCTGATTGCCCTGGGCGATGGCCGTTGGGTGATCAGTGGTCGCACGGATCTGCGGGAGCTTCTGGAAACCTGTGGGCTGTCGTTGCCACCGCACAAGGACTACCGCACCGTGGCCGGGTTCATGATGGCCCGTCTGGGGCGGGTGCTCAAGCCCGGCGACCGCATCACGTTGAATGAAGGACGCCTCACTGTTTTGGAGATGACCGGCCATCGGGTGGAGCGAATCAAATTGACCATGCTGAACAAGGCTCCTCTGGCATCGTCTGGAAGCGGAGGTGGCGAATGATCTTCCTGGCCACTGGTGATCCCGCCCCTTTGCTGGAGTCCATCTCCATGGATTGGCCCGCTGTGGTGGTGGTTGTGGTCTTGAGCCTGATCATGTCCGCATTTTTTTCGGGAACTGAAACCGGATATATGAGTGTCAACAGAGTGCGATTGCGCAGCAGTGGCCAAGGGGCCACCAAGCGAGGGCAACTTTTGCAGGATCAGCTCAAACAGATTGAAGATCCCATCCTGACTTGCCTGGTGGGCACCAACCTGTTCAACGTCATCACCAGTGCGGTGGTCACAGTGGCCCTGACCGAACGCTTTGGCACCCAGGGGCAGTGGATGGCGGTGGCTATTGTTTCACTGCTGGTGATCGTATTTGGCGAGATTCTGCCAAAAGTGGTCTATCGGGAATTCCCCGAAGTGATGACCATGGCTTCGGTGCCCGGAATTAGGGTGGCGATGGTTTTGCTGACCCCGGTTCGGTTCATTCTGGGGGCTTACTCCAATGTTTGGCAGCGGCTGGTGCCCACCAATGGTTCCGAGGCAGATGTTGGCCTGGACCGGCGTAACCTGGCAGCCCTGTTGCTTTCCAACTCGGTGCCCACCCAGGGCGACCAGCGGTTCGCCGAGACTTTGGACCGATTCTTGGTAGTTGCCGGCCTGACACTGGGGCCTATTATGCGCCCTTTGAATCAGCTGATGACTGTGGGTCAGGAGGTGACGGTGGCGTCATGTCTGGACTTGGCGGCAAACAGTGGATTCAGCCGGCTTCCCATCACGGGAGAAGATAGTCGAGATCTTCAAGGTTATGTGCTGATCCGTGATTTGCTTTTTTTGAGCCGTGATGACCACCAGCGTCCTGTGCCCCGGAAACTATGGCGTTCATTTTTGCTGGTGGATGTGCGAATGTCGCCTTTTGAACTTTTTGAAGAGCTTCGGCACCAGGCGCAGCAGGTTGCCGTGGTGGTGGACCCTGGTGGAAGCCCACTGGGCATGATCACGCTGGAAGACCTGATTGAGTCGGTCATCGGTTCGGTCAATGATGAATTCGATTTGCCCCAAAACGAGACCGAAAGAAAGACCATCGAATGAACGAGATTCAGAACCCGGGAGCCAAAGCTTGAAACCTCTTGCCTGGTCATCTCTGCTGTTGATTCTGCTGCTGCCTGCCTCGGTCTTGGCCCAGGCAGATGACTACCTTACGCAAGAGCGCACCCCGCTATCTCTTCACCAGGATTCTTCGCATCTGTCGCTGGCAACCAGTGCGGTGATGCCTGCGGATGGGCTTTTGAACATTGGTCTTGGTCTTCGTAACTATAGCACAGTCTATCAGTTGGAGGGCCTGCTTAAGCAAATAGATCAATTCGATTATTTCATGCGTGTTGAAGCGGGGCCCATGCCTTGGTTGCAGCTTTCGGCAGAAATGCCCTATCGCGCCTGGAGTGGTGGCAGCGATTGGATACCTGAATCGGGCGGCGGATTGGCCGATGGCATCTGGCAGGCCACCGTGGGCGGACCGGTTTTCAGCTCTCGGCTGCACAGCGCCCTGTTTGCAGGGGGCAATTTACCCTTTGGCACCGAAGGCCTCACTGAAGATGTCTTTTCGCCACTGGCCGGCGCGGCCCTTACCTGGAGTTTTTGGACCGACAACCAAGTACCGGAATTGCGACTGCATTTGAATTTGGGTTACCGCTGGAACCAGGCTGAAGAGTTTGGCTACGGCATGGGCCAGCAGGGGTTTCAGCCCTGGGCCCCGCGCTATCCATCCTCTGATCAGGCCGGTGGAGACTCGGCCAACGATCAGTTGCTTTTCCGCACGGCCATCGAATTCCGCAAAAACACAACTTCCCTGTGGGTGGAATACAGCCAGGATCGA